>JADYYZ010000585.1 GCA_020853405.1 Acetobacteraceae bacterium | reverse complement strand
CACGACGCCGCTCGCATCCCTGACCACCGATGCCGGCGGAACCACTTCGATCGCCGGTGCCACGACGACCACGACCGGCTCGCAGACCTACGGCGACGCAGTCACCCTGCCCGGCGCTGCGACGTTCGCGAGTTCCGGCAGTTCGGTGGCCTTCACCAGCACGCTCAATCCAGGCGGGACGCTCACGTTCAACGGCGCGAGCAACGTCGACATCGCCCAGGGCACGGGAAACCTGACCGTGCTGCTCCCGACCTCCGCCACGGTCCAGATCGCCGCGACCGGCAACCTGTCGATCACCGGCGGCGCGAATCAGAACATCGGCCTCGGCAACACGTCGGCGGGAGGAACCCTGAACGTGCTCGCCGCAGGAACGGGCGGCATCACGCAGGTATCGGGCACCACGGTCCAGAGCGGCGGCAACCTCCAGTTCCGCGCGCCCAACGGCGACATCACCTTCGGCAACGTCACGTCGGGCACCCAGATCGCGATGAACAACACCGGCCCCTCCCCCACCCTGACGGGCGAGGGGAAGACCCTGCGCCAGATCGTCGGCACGCAGTTGCAGGCTCCGGCCGTCCGGCTCATGGCCGGCTTCAACGGAGCGGGGGCGAACAACTTCACGATGGGCACCAACACGGAGCCCGTACGCTTCGGGAACAGCGTGACCGAGGTGCACTATGCCGCACCGAGCACGTCACTGCTCTGGTTCGCCGGACAGCAGTCCCTCAAGGACAACAGCAAGATCTTCATCATCACCCCGCCGGGCGGACCGGAGAGCTTCGACTTCAACGGCAGTTCCGCCCGGGGCAGCCAGGCCACCAACGTGGCCGGCGAGGTCGTCGGCGGCGTGACCTCCGAGATCACCCGGGAGGTCCAGGCCGGCTTCCGTCCCGGCCGGATCGATCGCGTGATCGACTTCGGTTTCCAGGGCAACCTCTCCGTGCCGCCGAGCGTCGTGATCAATTCGATCCGGGGCGTGCGCACCCCCGAGGCGACGCCCACGTCGACCGAGGACGAACAACGCCGCAAGCGCTGACGGACGACGGGCGAGTGCGCATGCGTCGCCCGACGCCGACCACCGGCGGCGCCGGAGCCTTCCGCACGTGGTGCGGACCCCGGCGGCGGCCGGGCTAAAGTGATGCAGCAGCCATGCCGTATCGTCCTGAGGGTCGACGGGCGGGCGAGGGTACGTGCGCGGTGGCGCTGACTCGAGTTGGGTCGTGACGAAAGATGGCTGAACGCCGGATCTTGGCAGTGCTATTTGCCGACGTGAGCGGCAGCACGCGTCTGTACGAGCGGCTTGGCGACCAATTGGCGCTGGCGGTGATCGGCAAGTGCCTCGGCGTGATGGAACAGGCCACGAAGAGGCACCAGGGTCACGTCGTCAAGACGATCGGCGACGAGGTGATGGCGGTGTTCGCCAGCGCAACCGCCGCCCATCAGGCCGCCGTCGACATGCAGATCGGCGTGTGCGAGTTGCCGGAGGCCGCCGAGCACCGCCTCACCATCCATTGCGGATTCCACTTCGGCGAGGTCATGGTCGCCGACCGGGACGTCTTCGGCGACACGGTCAACGTGGCGGCGCGCCTCGCCGAGGTGTCGAAATCGGGTCAGATCATCACCAGCGGCGAGGTCATCCGCTCGCTCCCGCAAGCCCTCGCGTCGCGCTCGCGCTTCATCGACATCGAGGCCGTCAAGGGCCGCGCCGCGCCGCTCGAGCTGTTCGAGGTCCTGTGGGAGTCCGACGAGGAGGTCACCGCCCTCGCCAGCGATCAGCTCCGGTCGGCGCCGCGCAAGGCCGTGATGATGCTGCGCTATCGCGGACACCAGTACGAGCTGAGCGATGCCAACGGCGCAGTCACGCTGGGACGCGACGCACGTTCGGACATGGTGATCATCGACAAGCTGGTCTCGCGCAATCACTCCCGGATCGAGAAGTCACGCGACAAGTTCACCTACGTCGATTTCAGCTCCAACGGATCGTACGTGCGCATGCTCGGCCAGCAGGAGATGCTGGTTCGCCGCGATTCCATCGTGCTGCAGGACCGGGGCACGATCAGTTTCGGCCGCCCGGTGAGCGAAGAGCCGGCCGCCGCGGTCTACTTCGAGATCGCCTTCATCGCCTGACGACGCGCGCTGCGCGCGCAGGCGTGCGCCGCGCGTCGGCCGGTCGCCGACTGGCGGCCGCGCATCAGCGCCTGATGTTGGACGCGCGCCGGCGCGCCACTTCCGCCTTCACTTCCGCGCGTCCGATCTGCTCGGCGCGTTCCAGCCACTGACTGCCCTGCTGGGAGTCGCCGGCCCGAGTGTAGTAGTCGGACAGCGCCAGCGCCGCCTGCCCGCTGCCGGCGTTGGCGGCGGTGCGCAGCAATGCGGTGCCTTCGCGGCCCTTGCCCTCCCGGACGAGCTCCATGCCACGGTTGTAGGCTTCGCTCGGGGAGACCGAAGCAAGCTTCGTCTTCTCGGCCGCCGCTTTTTCTGCTGCAGCCTTCTCGGCGGCCGCTTTCTCGGCGGCGGCCCTGTCGGCTGCCGCCTTGGCCACGGCCGCCTTCTCCGCAGCCGCCTTCTCTGCCGCTGCGCGCTCGGCCGCCGCACGCTCGGCCGCGGCCCGTTCCGCAGCCGCCCGTTCCGCGGCTGCTCTCTCGGCCGCCGCCCGCTCTGCGGCAGCCCTCTCCGCCGCAGCCCGTTCGGCCGCCAGCTTGTCGGCCGCGACCTTCTCCGCAGCCGCCTTCTCTGCCGCCGCCTTGGCCGCTGCGGATTTCTCCGTGGCGGCCTTCTCTGCCGCCGCCTTGGCCACAGCCGCTTTCTCGGCCGCTGCCTTGTCGGCCGCCAGCTTGTCGGCCGCCGCTTTTTCCGCAGCCGCCTTCTCGGCAGTCGCCTTCTCGATGGCCAGCTTTTCCGCAGCGGCCTTCGCTGCCGCCGCTTTGTCTGCGGCAGCACGCTCGGCCGCCAGCTTGTCCGCGGCAGCCTCGTCGGCCACGGCCTTGTCCGCTGCAGCCTTGTCGGCCCCCGCTTTGTCTGCCGCTGCCCGATCCGCCGCTGCCTTGTCGGCGGCCGCTTTCGCCGCGACTGCCGTGTCCGCCTTCGTCGTCTCGTCCGGTCTCGCCACGGACGGCAGGGGCTCCGAGGACGGCTTCATGGCGAGCCACACGCCGCCGCCGATCACGGCCACCAGCACACCCGCCGCGATCGCCATGACCGGCGACTTCTTTGCCGGCTGTGCTTCAGGAGCGGGACGCGCGGGCGCGGGTTGCGCAGCCGGCACCGGTTTCACCGGCGCAGGCTCGGGTGCCTTGGCCGCGGGTGCCGGTTTCGCCGGCGCCTCTACCGGCGCCTTGGCCGCCGGAGGCACCGGGATCGCCTGCGGCGCGACGGCAGGTGGAGGCTCGACCGCAGGCGCAGGCGCCTTGGCGACCGGAGCAGACCTCTGCGGCAGGCTCGACACGGGCACGGCGGCATCGTCGAGGCGATGCGCAGACAGGTCCATCTGGACCGTCGACTCGTTCACCGAAGAGCCAAGCTCTTCCAGCAGCCTCGCGCCTTCCTCGTCGAACTTCTTGTAGCGCTCGGCGCTGGCACGCTGCTCGCGCGACTCCTGCGCGAGCAGCGCCTTCTCCTCGGCTTCCCGCAGGGTGCGGGCTTCAGCCTCGCGCTTCGCTTTTTCCTCGGCCTCGCTCTTCGCCTGCGCTTCCGCCTTCCGGCGCGCGATCTGCTCGGCCTCACGTCGAGCCTTGTCCTCGGCCTCGCGCTTCGCCTTGTCTTCGGCCTCGCGCCTTGCCTTCTCTTCCGCCTCGCGCTGCGCGCGCTCTTCCTCGGCTTCGCGAGCGGCCTTCGCCTCGGCTTCGCGGGCCGATTGCTCGTCGGCGAGGCGCTTCGCCTCGATCTCCGCCTCGTGACGCGCCTGCGCTTGCGCGGCCTCGCGCTGCGCGCGTTCTTCGGCCTCTTGTCGGCCCTGTTCCTCGGCGAGCTTGCGCTTGCGCTCTTCCTCCTCGCGCTGGGTGCGCGCTTCGGCCTCGCGCCGCTTGCGCTCTTCCTCGGCGCGGCGCAGCTTCTCCTCGCCTTCCCGGCGGGCCTTCTCCTCGGCCTCCTTGCGGGCGCGGGCTTCCGCTTCCTTGCGGGCCTTCTCCTCGGCCTCGCGCGCGAGCCGCGCTTCCTCCTCGCGGCGGGCCTTTTCCTCGACCTCGCGGGCGCGCCGTGCTTCTTCCGCGTGGCGCGCCTGCTCTTCGGCTTCGCGCTTCGCTCTTTCTTCGGCCTCGCGGCGACGGCGTTCCTCGGCTTCCTTGCGGGCACGCTCCTCCAGCTCGCGGCGGCGCTTCTCCTCCGTCTCGCGCCGGGCACGCTCCTCGGCTTCCTTGCGGGCGCGCTCCTCGGTCTCGCGCCTGGCCTGCGCCTCGGCCTCCAGGCGTGCGGCCTCCGCCGCCTCCACCCGTGCCTTCTCCTCGGCTGCGCGGCGCGCGGCCTCCTCGGTCTCCTTGCGGGCTCGGGCCTCGGCCTCGCGCCGCAGGTTCTCCTCGCGCTGGCGGCGCAGTTCGTCGGCCTGTCGGGCCGCCTTTTCCTCCGCCTCGTGCCGCGCCTTCTCTTCGGTCTCCCGCTTGAGGCGATTGAGCGTCTCCTGCGAAGGCGAGACGACGACGCGCTGGGGCCTGGGCGTGACGATGGTGCCCTCGTCCCGCTTCGCATCGGCCTCGAGCTTCGCGAGCCGGCGCCGCGCGAGGTGCACGAACCGCCCGCTGGGGAACGACTCGATGAACGCCGAGAAGTCCTCGGGATTGCTGCTGTCCTTGATCTCCTTCCAGAACTCGAGCTCGTACTCCATCGCGACGCCGCCCGCGACGTCGGTACCCGTGCCGGCGCCGGTGCCAGTACCGGTACCGGTGCCGGTGCCGGTGCCGGTGCTGGTCGACGTGGCGCCCGGGGGCTCCTTCGCCTTCGCCTTGGGCGGCGTGACGGCGGTCTCGCCGTCGTCGAGCTGAAAGTCGATGTCGGTCGCGACGCTCTCGCCGCTCGCCGCGCGCCTGAGGGCCTCGGCGAACTCACGGGCGCTGCCGTAGCGATCCTCGGCGCGCTTGGCGAGCGACTTGCTCACGACCAGATCCAGCGCGCGGGGGATGGAGAAGTTGATCTCGGAAGGCGGGATCGGATCCTGCTTGAGGATCTGCTGGATGATCGTGTACCCACCGCCGCTGAACGGGCGCTCGCCGGTGAGGAACTGGTAGAGGATCACGCCGGCCGAGAAGATGTCCGACCGGCCGTCGACGGGCAGGCCCTGGTGCTGCTCCGGCGACATGTAGGCCGGCGTACCGATGCGGGTGCCGACCTGCGTCATCATCGACGACTCGATCCGCGCCACGCCGAAGTCGGCCACCTTCACCCGGCCTTCCTCGGTGATCATGATGTTGGCCGGCTTGATGTCGCGGTGCACCACCCCGTTGCGAT
>JADYYZ010000584.1 GCA_020853405.1 Acetobacteraceae bacterium | reverse complement strand
GCGTCGGCCGGCGTGATTCGGCCCTGGTCCAGCCACGCCGGCACGGCAGCGGTGGCCGCGAACCAGACCGACAGCGCAGCCACCACCGAAGCGGTCAGGATGGCGATGTTGCGGGGCTTCGACGCCGGCCCCACGGTCGGCAGCCGCTCAGACGTCGGCCGCCTCCCGCCCGCCCGGCGGCCGCCCGGGCATCAGTGCGCCATCGCCTTCACCAGGCTTTCGGTCACCTTCTTGGCGTCGCCGAACACCATCATGGTGTTGGGGCGGAAGAACAGCTCGTTCTCCACCCCGGCATAGCCGCTGGCCATGCCGCGCTTCACGAAAATCACGGTCTTGGCCTTGTCGACATCCAGGATCGGCATGCCGTAGATCGGCGAGGTCGGGTCGGTCTTGGCGGCGGGGTTGGTGACGTCGTTGGCGCCGATCACGTAGGCGACATCGGCGGTGGCGAACTCGTTGTTGATGTCCTCGAGCTCGAACACCTCGTCATAGGGAACGTTGGCCTCGGCCAGCAGCACGTTCATGTGCCCGGGCATGCGGCCGGCAACCGGGTGGATGGCGTAGCTCACCTGCACGCCTTCCTTCTTCAGCGTGTCGGCCATCTCGCGCAGCGCGTGCTGGGCCTGCGCCACCGCCATGCCGTAGCCCGGCACCACGATCACCTTCGATGCGTTCTGCATGATGTAGGCGGCATCCTCGGGCGAGCCGCTGCGCACCGTGCGGTCGGCCGGCAGCGCCGGGCCGCTGCCGGCGGCCGCCGCATCGGTGCCGAAGCCGCCCAGCAGCACGTTGATGATGCTGCGGTTCATGCCCTTGCACATGATGTAGGACAGGATCGCGCCCGACGACCCCACCAGCGCCCCGGTGACGATCAGCAGCAGGTTGCCGATGGTGAAGCCGATGCCCGCCGCCGCCCACCCCGAATAGGAGTTCAGCATCGAGATCACCACCGGCATGTCGGCACCGCCGATCGGGATGATCAGCAGGAAGCCAAGCGCGAACGACAGCAGCGCGATCAGCCAGAACCACAGCGGGTTGCCGGTGGCGACGAACAGGATGACCAGCAGCAGCAGCAGCCCGCCAAGCACCGCGTTCAGCAGGTGCTGGCGCGGGAACGAGATCGGCGCCCCGCTCATGATCCCCTGCAGCTTGGCGAACGCGATCACCGAGCCCGAGAAGGTGATGGCGCCGATCGCAAGCCCCAGGCTCATCTCGACGAGGCTCTGCGCGTGGATATGGCCGCGCGTGCCGATGCCGAACGATTCCGGGGAATAGAGCGCGGCGGCGGCGACGAACACGGCGGCCATGCCGACCAGGCTGTGGAAGGCGGCGACCAGCTGCGGCAGCGCCGTCATCGCGATCTGGCGCGCGATATAGGTGCCGATGCCGCCGCCGATCGCGACCGCCAGGATGATCCAGTGGAAGCCCCGCATGCCCGGCTGCAGCAGCGTCACCAGGATGGCGACCGCCATGCCGGCCATGCCCAGCAGATTGCCGCGCCGGCTGGTCTCGGGGTGCGACAGGCCGCGCAGCGCCAGGATGAAGCAGACGGCCGCGACCAGGTAGGCGACGGCGGAAAGGCTCGGGTTCATCGGCTGCTGCCCTTCCTGCTCACTTCGCTTTCTTCTTGAACATCTGCAGCATCCGTTGCGTGACCAGGAAGCCGCCGAAGATGTTCACCGAGGCCAGCAGCACCGCAAGGAAGCCCATCAGGCCGGCAAAGCCCGAGGCAGCAAGCCCTACCGAAAGCAGGGCGCCGACGATGATCACCGACGAGATCGCGTTGGTCACCGCCATCAGCGGGCTGTGCAGCGCCGGCGTCACCGACCAGACCACGTAGTAGCCGACGAAGCAGGCGAGCAGGAAGATCGTGAGCAGGAACACGAAGGGGTCGATGCCGGCATGGGCGGCGCCGGCAGCCTCGCCGACGCGGCCGGCGAGCGCGCCGGCCAGCCCCTGCGCCTGGTCGGCGAGCGCGCGCGCGGCATCGGCGATGCGGCCTGCCTGCTCGGCGACCTGGTTCGGATTCATGGTGGGCTCCTCTCTCAGGCGGCCTGGGCAGGCTTCGGCGCGAACTGCGGATGCACCACCAGGCCGGCGCGGGTCAGCATCACGCCCTTGATGATCTCGTCGTCCGGTTTCAGCACCGGCGCCTTCGCCTCCTTGTCCCAGAAGCTCGACAGGAAGGTGAACAGGTTCTTGGCATAAAGGGCCGAGCTCGCCGCCGGCAGCCGCGCCGGCCAGTTGCGCCAGCCGAGGATCTTCACCCCGTTGGCCGTGACGAATTCCTCGCCGGGCCTGGTCAGCTCGCAGTTGCCGCCCGCCTCGGCCGCGATATCGACGATGATGCTGCCGGGGCGCATCGCCTCGACCATCTTCGCGGTGATCAGGCGGGGTGCGGCCCGCCCCTGGGTCAGCGCGGTGGTTATCGCGATGTCCTGCTTGGCCAGGTGCGCGCCCACGATCTCGGCCTGTTTCGCCAGGAATTCGGGCGTCATCGCCTTGGCATAGCCGCCCGCGGTCTGGGCGTCGGCCTCCGGCTCGGCGCCGACGAAATTCGCGCCGAGGCTCTTGATCTCCTCCTTGGCGGCGGCCCGCACGTCGGTCGCGGAAACCACCGCGCCGAGGCGCCGGGCAGTGGCGATCGCCTGCAGGCCGGCAACCCCCGCGCCGAGCACGAACAGTTTCGCCGCCGAGACCGTGCCGGCAGCCGTCATCAGCATCGGGAAGGCGCGGCCATAGGCCACCGCCGATTCGATCACCGCGCGATAGCCGGCCAGGTTGGCCTGGCTGGACAGCACGTCCATGCTCTGCGCGCGGGTGATGCGGGGCAAAAGCTCCATCGCCGCGGCATCGATGCCGAGACTGGCATAGGTTTCGATGCGGTGCGGATCGCCCCAGGCATTCAAGGCGCCGATCAGCAGCACCCCGCGCGGCATCAGCGCCAGTTCGTCGACCGCGCCCTCGCCGGTGCCGAGCGGCGGGGCAACCTTCAGCACGATTCCGGCGCCGGCCAGCAACGAGGCGGCATCGGGGGCGATGCTGGCGCCGGCCGCCGCATAGTCGGAATCGAGGATGCCGCTGGTCGCGCCGGCGCCTGTCTCGATCGCGACGGACAGGCCGAGGCCCAGGAATTTCTTCACGGTCTCCGGGGTGGCGGCGACGCGGGCCTCGTCGGGCCGGCGTTCCTTCAGGACGGCGAGGCGCATGGCTGGACACCCGGTCTGGGGGAAGGGGCAGGCGAAAGTCCGCGCAAAATGGGCAAGCGCGGGCGGACACGCAAGGTGGGCGTGCAGGCTGGCAGCCGCATACCGGGGCAAAGCACGGGCGCGCCGCCGGCGCAACCGGGGGAGGCCCATGCGCGAAACGCTGGACAGGGCTTTGCTGCACCGCCACAAGGGGGCCGGAATCGATCGAGGAGGCGAGCATGGAGCGCGTCAGTGTCGCCGGCCTGAAAATGGCCGGTCCGCTTCACGAATTCCTGGTGCGGGAAGCGTTGCCGGGAACCGGCGTCGCGGCGGACCGGTTCTTCGCGGGCCTCGCGCGGCTCGTGGCGGAACTGGCGCCGCGCAATGCCGAGCTTCTGGAAACCCGCGGCCGGCTGCAGGCGGAGATCGACGCCTGGCACCGCGAGCATCGCGGCCGGCAGCACGATGCCGCCGCCTATGCTGCCTTTCTCCGCCGCATCGGCTACCTGGTGGCCGAGCCGGGGCCGGTTGCCGCGGCGACCGCCAATGTCGACCCGGAACTCGCCACCATCGCCGGCCCGCAGCTGGTCGTGCCGGTAACCAACGCCCGCTACGCGCTGAATGCCGCCAATGCCCGCTGGGGCAGCCTCTATGACGCGCTGTACGGCACCGATGCGATCCCGCGCGAGGGCAAGGCGGCGGCGGGCTACGACGCGGCACGCGGCGCCAGGGTGATCGCGCGGGCCAAGGCGTTCCTCGACCAGGCAGCACCGCTTGCCTCCGGCAGCCATGCCGACGCCGTGCGGTATGCGCTCGTCGGCGGCGCGCTCGCGGTCGGGCTCGGCAACGGCCGCGAGACCGGGCTTGCCGATCCCGCCCAGCTCGCCGGCTATCGCGGCGATGCGGCGGCGCCGACATCGCTGCTGCTGTGCCGGCATGGGCTGCATATCGAGCTGGTGATCGACCCCAGCCACCCGATCGGACGCGGCGATCCCGCCGGTCTCGCCGACATCGTCCTCGAATCGGCGCTGACCACGATCATGGACTGCGAGGATTCGGTCGCCTGCGTCGATGCCGAGGACAAGGTGCTGGCCTATCGCAACTGGCTCGGCCTGATGCTTGGCACGCTCGCCGCCCCGGTCGAGAAGGCGGGGCGGGCAATCGTGCGGCGGCTCAACCCCGACCGCAGCTGGACGCGGCCCGCCGGCGGCACGCTGACGCTTCCGGGGCGGGCAGTGATGCTGGTGCGCAATGTCGGCCACCACATGATGACCGACGCGGTGCTCGACCAGGCCGGCCAGGAAATTCCGGAAACCATCCTGGATGCGCTGGTGACGGCGCTGATCGCACGGCACGACCTGCTGGGCCGGGGCGGCGCGATCCAGAACAGCCGCAGCGGCAGCATCTACATCGTCAAGCCCAAGATGCACGGGCCGGAGGAAGTGGCCTGGGCGAACGACCTGTTCGCCATGGTCGAGGACGTGCTGGAGCTCGGGCGGTTCACGCTGAAGATGGGGATCATGGACGAGGAGCGGCGCACCTCGGCCAACCTCTGCGCCGCGATCGCGGCCGCCCGCGATCGCGTCTGCTTCATCAATACCGGCTTCCTCGACCGCACCGGCGACGAGATCCACACCTCGATGGAGGCAGGGGCGATGGTGCGCAAGGCGGAAATGCGCGCCGCCACCTGGATCAGGGCCTACGAGGACAACAATGTCGACGCCGGCCTCGCCTGCGGGCTGCCGGGGCATGCACAGATCGGCAAGGGGATGTGGGCGGCACCCGACGCGATGGCGGCAATGCTGGCGCAGAAGGGCGCGCACCCCAAGGCAGGTGCCAGCACCGCCTGGGTGCCTTCGCCCACCGCGGCGACGCTGCACGCGCTGCACTACCACGCGACCGACGTGCAGCAGGTGCAGCGCACGCTGGCCGGCCGGGCGCCCGCCCGGCTCGACGACCTGCTGGTGATCCCCCGCGCCGAGGCGACCAACTGGCCGCCCGAGGCGATCCGCGAGGAGCTCGACAACAACTGCCAAGGCATCCTGGGCTACGTGGTGCGCTGGATCGACCAGGGGGTCGGCTGTTCCAAGGTGCCCGACATCCACGACGTCGGGCTGATGGAGGATCGCGCGACGCTCCGGATCAGCAGCCAGCACATCGCCAACTGGCTGCACCACGGCATCGTCACCGAGGCCGAGGTGATGGCGGCGCTGAAGCGGATGGC
>JADYYZ010000583.1 GCA_020853405.1 Acetobacteraceae bacterium | reverse complement strand
TGCCGGCGCCGCCGGACACGCCGCGCCCGCGCGCCTTCGCGGGCGGGCTTGCGGCACCCTCGCCGGCCGGGCTGCTTGGCGCGAGCGTGCCGGGCGCGCTGTTCTGGACCGCGGGCGGCGCGCGCGTGGCGGCCTGTGTCGTCGCCCTTCCTGGCCTGCCGCCACCGGACGCGTTCGCCGCGCTGCTGCAGGATGCCGCGCCGCCGCCGCCACCTGATTCCGCACTCCTGTTCGGGGATGCGCCATGACCGCCGGTTCCGACGCCGCCACCGTGGTGCCGCAGAGCGTGGCGCGGCTTGCCAGCGCCGGTGCCACCCATGTCGGCGCGGTGCGCAAGGTCAACGAGGATTCCTGGCTCGGCCTGCCCGACCAGGGCTTGTGGATGGTCGCCGACGGCGTCGGCGGCGCCGCCGCCGGCGACTGGGCGAGCCAGCAGACGGTCGGTGCCTTCGTCGATTTCACCTGCCCGGCCGAGCCGCCGGCAGCGCTGGCCGCGGTGCGCGCAGCACTCGACCACGCCAACGCCACCTTGCGCGCGCGCCTCAAACGCGGCGAACGCGCGGCCGCCAGCACCGTGGTGGTGCTGCTGGCCTTCGGCTGGCACTATACCTGCCTCTGGGCCGGCGACAGCCGCGCCTATCTGCGCCGCGACGGCAGGCTCGTGCAGATCACGCGGGACCATTCCGAGGTGCAGGAGCTGGTCGATGGCGGCCATCTCACCCAGGACGAGGCGCTGAAGCATCCGCGCGCCAACGTCATCACCCGCGCCGTCGGCGGCGCCGAGGCGCTGGTGGTCGACCGCGTCGCCGGCAGGATCGCGCCGGGCGATCATTTCCTGCTGTGCACCGATGGCCTCAGCAAGATGGTCGAGGAGGCCGAGATCGCTGCCATGATGGCGATGTTCGACGACGACGCGGAACTGTGCGGGGCACTGATCGAGCGTGCGGTGGCGCTGGGCGGCGAGGACAATGTCACGGTGGTGTCGGTGCGCTGCCTGCGCCCGGCGATCGGCGGGCGCGAGCACGCCGGCTACTGAGGAGCGGGTGCTGCGATGAGGCAGCGGGCCGGCGAGATGGAAGGTGGCCGATGAACGACCAGGGCGATCCCGACCGCACGCGCATCGGCAGTTCACCACCCGACAGCGGTGCGCCGCAGGCGCCGATGTTCCCCCCGCCCAGCGACGTGTTCGGGGGGCCGGCGGCGGCGCCGGGCAGCGCCGCCGGGTCGGCACCGGGTGCCGCCGGCCGCGCGCCGGGCAGCACGCTGGCGCCGGGCACGGTGCTGAACAACACGCACCGCATCGATTCCCTGGTCGCGCGCGGCGGCATGGGCGAGATCTATCGCGCCACCAACCTGGTCACCGGCGATGCGACGGCGATCAAGACGATGCGCCCCGAGCTCGCGGGCGACCCCAAGATCGTCGAACTGTTCCGGCGCGAGGCGATCGCGCTGCGCAAGCTGCGCAACCCCGCGATCGTCGCGCTGGAGGGCATCTTTTCCGACGATTCCGGGGCCCTCTACCTCGCGATGGAATGGCTCGACGGCGAGCCCTTGTCGAAGGTGATCACCAAGCGCGTGCTGACCCCGGCCGAGGTGCGGGAGCTGCGCGCGCGCATCGCCGGCGGGCTTGCCGCCGCGCACGCCGACGGCATCGTGCATCGCGATCTCTCGCCCGACAACGTGTTCCTGGTCGGCGGCCGGCTCGATCAGGCGAAACTGATCGACTTCGGCATCGCCAAGCAGGCCGATCCCGGCAAGAGCACGATGATCGGCACCGATTTCGCCGGCAAGTACGGCTATGTCGCGCCCGAACAGCTCGGCATGTTCGGCGGCCACGTCGAAGGCAAGACCGATGTCTACTCGCTGGGGCTGGTGCTGGCGCAGTCGGCCGGCGCCGGCCTCGACATGGGCAACAGCCCGGGCACGGCGGTCGCGGCGCGGCAGTCGGTGCCCGATCTTTCGCGCCTGCCCGCCGAGCTGCGGGGTGAGATCGCGAAACTGCTGGAGCCGGACCCGGCCCGGCGCATCGTCAGCGCCGACCTTGTCGAACTGCCGGCAGCGACCCGTCGCGCCGCCGGCGCGCGAGGCGGATCCGGCGGCGGGAAGCTCGGCCTGGTTGCCGCGATCGCCGGCGTCATCGTCGTGCTCGCGGCCGGGGGTGGAGGCTACTGGTGGTGGAGCGCGCAGCAGGCGGCCGAGGCGGCGCGCGCGGCCGAGCAGATCCGCCAGGCCGAGGCGGTGCGCGCGGCCGAGGCGGCGCGCGTCGCTGCCGAGGCAGCGGCACGCGAGCAGGCGGAACGCGAGCGGGCGGCTGCGGCGGCGCTGCGCCAGCGCCAGGCGGCGGAGGCCGAGGCGGCGCGCCTGCGCGCGGCGCAGGAGGCTGCCGAGCGCGACCGCCAGCTGGCTGCCCAGCAGGCCGAGGCGGCCCGCCGCGCCGAGGACGAGGCACGCCAGCGCGCCGACGCCCAGCGCACCGCTGCCGCCCGCGCCGCCGCCGAGGAGGCTGCCCGCCAGCGCGCCGCCGCCGAGGAGGCAGAACGCCAGCACCAGGCGGCCCAGGTCGAGGCAGCCCGGCAGGCCGAGGCGGCGCGCCAGGAAGCCGCCGCCCGCGCCGCCGCCGAGGCCGAGGCGACGCGGCAGGCCGAGGCGGCACGCCAGGAAGCGGCCGCCCGCGCCGCCGCCGAGGACGCCGCCCGCCAGGCCGCCGCGCGCGACCAGGCCGAGCGCGACCGGCTCGCCCGTGATGCGGCCGCCCGCGATGCCGCGGCCCGTGATGCGGCGGCCCGCGATGCCGCAGCCCGGGCCGCTGCCGACCAGGCGGCGCGCGATGCCGCCGCGCGCGATGCCGCCGCGCGCGATGCCGCCGCCCGCGATGCCGCGGCCCGGGCCGCCGCCGAACAGGCGGATCGCGATCGCCAGGCGGCGCTCGCTGCCCAGCAGCAGGCCCAGGCGCAGGCGCAGGCCCAGGCGCAGGCACAACGCCAGGCCCAGCAGCAGGCGGCGGTGGTGGTGCCGCGGCTCGACAATGCCGCCCGCCAGGCCGAGGCGATGTCCACCTTCGGGCGCTTCGACTGTGCCGGGCTGTCGGCGGCCCTGCGCGATGACGGTGCCCTGGTGGTCGGCGGGTTCGTGCAGAGCATCGCCGACCGCGACGCCCTGATGGCGAGGCTTCGCGCCATTCCCGGCATGGGCACGGTCGAGGAGCGGGTCGCCATCCACCCGCCGCCGATCTGCAGCGGCCTGCAGGTGGTTGGCGGCATCGGCAGCAACGGCTTCCGCCTCGATACCAACCGGGCCGACCGGCTGTACCGGATCGGCCAGGATCGCTTGAGCTGGCGCGTGACGCCGGAGCGGCGCGGCGTGATCAAGATGGCGGTGATCAACAGCGACGGCACCGTGACCCAGCCCGAGGCGTGGGCCCGCATGGCGGTCCAGCCAGGCCAGCCGCTGCGCTTCGGCGAGGCGGAGGGCGGCTTCCCGCTCGAGCCGCCGGCCGGGCAGATGATGCTGATCGCCATCATCTCGAACGCGCCGCTGTTCTCGCGCCCAAGGCCCGACGAGGAGTCCGCCGACACCTTCTTCGCGGCACTGCGCGACGCGCTGGCGCGTGCGACCGATGCCCAGAGCGCCTTTGCCGTCATCGACACGGTGCAATAGCGACACGCCACCGTATGAAATCACGCGAATCCGCGTCTCAGTACTTGCGACCGCGCTGAAGATATTTTAGCGAATCTTAGGATTAGATTTTCCGGGAGCCGTGGTCCGCCGCATGCGTGCTGCCCATCTGGCCCTGGCTGCGGCCCTACTGATGAGCGAGGCGGCGCTTGCCCAGCGGGCAGTGCCGCGCCAGGTCGCGCCGCCGGGCCTCGCCGCGCCGCCGCTTGAGCGCGTCACGCCACTGACACCGGGCGTGCCCGGCCCGCCGCCCGGCATCGAGGTGCCGGAAGCACCCGCCGCCGCCCCTCCCGCCGGATCGGAAACGGTGTTCCTCACCCCGCGCGCCTTCGCGGTCGAAGGGGTCACGGCCTATCCGCCGGCGCGCATCGAGCAGATCACCGCGCCGCTGGTCGGCCAGCGCATCGCCGCCAGCGAGGTGTTCGCTCTGGCGCAGCGGATCGAGCGCCTCTATCGCGACGACGGCTATTTCCTGACCGTGGTGTTCGTGCCGCGCCAGGAGGTGGCCGACGGCACGGTGCGAATCCGCGTGGTCGAGGGCTACATCGCCAGCATCGTGATCGAGGGCGAGGCAGGCCCGGCGAAGGCGCGCATCGAGCGCATCCTGAACCGCATCACCGAAAGCCGCCCGGCCCGCATCGACCAGGTCGAGCGCCAGCTGCTGCTGGCCGACGACATTCCCGGCACCGGCATCCGCACCGTGCTGCGCCGCAGCGCGTCGCCGGGTGCCTCCGACATGGTGGTGCAGATCACGCACGCGCCGTTCGATGCGGTGGCCGCGATCGACAACCGCGGCAGCCACTATCAGGGGCCGCAGCAAGCCTACGGCAATGTCGGCTACAACAGCCTGACCGGCCTGGGCGACCGGCTGGAAGCGCTGTTCTTCACGACGCTCGATCGCGAACAGAACTTCCTGCAAGGCAACTACATCGTGCCGCTGACCGACAGCGGTCTCCGGCTGCGTGCGTTCGGCGGCGGCGGCCGCAGCGAACCGGGGCTCGACCTGCGCGACATCGGCTACGAGAACCAGATCGGCCTCGGCGGGCTTGCGGTGACCTATCCGCTGGTCCGCTCACGCGACCGCAACCTGACGCTGGGGGCGGACGTGAACTTCTACAACTCCCGCACCTCGGTCCGGCGGCCCTATCCGCTCAGCGGCAAGATGTTGCAGGCGCAGTCCGATGTGCGGCCGCTGCGCTTCGGCCTCGATGGCGACCTGCGCGACAGCTGGAACGGGCTCAACCGCTTCTCGCTGCGCTTCAGCAAGGGGCTCGATATCTTCAACCCGACGGCCGCCGGCAACCCGCGCAACGACCGGCCCGGCAGTGACCCGATGTTCGCCAAGGTGAACGGCGAGATCAGCCGCCTGCAGGGCGTCTGGGCCGAGGAGAACTGGTCGTTGAACCTGCTGGGCGTGGTCGCCGGCCAGTACACCAGCGACATCCTGCCCTCGTCCGAGCGCTTCTATCTCGGCGGCGACCGGCTTGGCCGCGGCTACTACAACGGCGAGGTGGCAGGCGACCGCACCATCGCCGGCACGCTGGAGCTGCAGTTCAACTTCGCGATGATCAACGACCTGGACAAGCCGGAAAGCCTGATCCCGATCCAGCTCTATGCCTTCTACGATGTCGGTGGTGCGCGCAACCTGTCGCGGTTCGACATTCCCTGGCAGCGCATCGCCTCGGCCGGGCTCGGCACCAGGGTCGAGGTCTCGCGCCGGGTCGGCTTCGAGATGGAAGGCACGCATGTGTTCGATCGCCAGATCGCCGGCCCCAACATGCCGCTGATCCCGGCGAACTGGTTCTTCGGGCGGCTGATCGTTCGATACTGAGGTCTCATCGCTTCAAATCGAAGCGATCGGACTGTGCAAGGTCTTGTCGGCGTGCATGATTTCCTGCCTTGGCGATGATGCGCCGGTTGGCACAATCGGCGTGCGGGGGCAGCGGGGGGCTTGTAGCGTAAGAATGGCGGCGCAGGACGCGCCAGGGCAGCACGAGGGGACCCGACCTGGGTTATTTCCATGGGTGCGTTCGCTGACGGTTCAGTTCTTGGCATGCGGCGGCGGGTATCGCTTCTGGCGGGCACCGGCCTTGCCTCGCTGTTCGCCGCCGGGCTGAGCGTTGCCCCCCGCCCCGCCGCCGCCCAGCTGCCGACCGGCGGCCAGGTGAGCGCCGGCAGCGCCACGATCAGCCAATCCGGCAACCGGATGGACATTTCCCAGTCCAGCGCCCGCGCGGCGATCGACTGGACCGGCTTCTCGATCGGCGGCGGCAACGTGGTGCATTTCCAGCAGCCGAGCTCGAGCGCGATCGCGCTGAACCGGGTGAACGGGCGTGATCCTTCGGTGATCGGCGG
>JADYYZ010000582.1 GCA_020853405.1 Acetobacteraceae bacterium | reverse complement strand
CTTGTTCTGGTCGATCAGGATCACGCCGTCGACGGCCAGTGCGGGCAGCGACGCGAGCGCCAATGCCGCCAGCGTGGCGGCGGAAGTCGAGCGAAGTTGCATATCGGGCTCCTCCTGGTGATGGCGGGTTCATGCAGCGGCTGACGGCCCGGGCAATCGCAGAGCGCCCTTCGGTCGCTCTTGCCGCGGCCTCGGTTGCACCTGATCCGCTGCCATGGCGTGCTGGCACCCAATGCCAAGCTGCGGGCGCTGGTGGTGCCGCAGGGGCCGGCGGCGCAGGCGCAGCAAGCGCCCGCCGAGGCTGCAGCCGCCGCCGAGTGCGAAGTCGAGCCGGTTGAGGACGCGTCGCACCGCATCGGCTGGGCGCGGCTGCTCGAGCGCGTCTTTGACATCGACATGCAGCACTGCCCGAACTGCAGCGGCGGCGAGCTCAAGATCATTGCGGCCATCCTTGAGCGGCCGGTCATCGAGAAGATCCTCACTCACCTGGGGCTGGATCCGCAGCCGCCGCCCAGGGGCCGCGCGCGCGGGGCGGAGCAAGACTTTTCTGCCTGAGTTGCCCTGGTCGCAAGCACATCAACCCGGGCCGCGCCGCCAAGCCGCGGCCGGGGCGGCGCTGCGCGACATGACGGCCAGACGCCGCAAGACTCAGGATCAACCCTGGGGTCAGTGCCGAAACCGACCCCTTGCGCACGGTCACGGGCCAGCCGAACCGGGCCAACGCGAGGGCGCCGGCACCAAGCCCTGGCACTTCACGCCGCCGCAGCCAGTCCTCAGACCTCACCTGGACTTTGCTGAGGGCGGTTGAAACTCCTTTCGGCATCACCGTCGCCGCCTTCTTCATGACCCTCGCCGGGCGCGCCTTCGTCATCCTCGGCGGGGTGCAGGTCGTCGGCCTGATCGCCGCCAGCGCGCTCGTGACCAGCGTACAGTCGCTGCCGCTGGCGGTGCTGTCGCTGGTCTTCGGGCTCACCGCGCTGCGCGGCGCGCGCGAGCTCAGGCTCTCGACGGCGCAGGCGATACAGCGCAGCCACGAGGTCGCGGCGGCGAACGCGCTGCTTCAGCAGGCCTATCGCCCGCGTCTTCGATATCGACATGCAGCACTGCCCGAACTGCGGCGGCGGCGAGCTCAAGATCATTGCGGCCATCCTCGAGCGGCCGGTCATCGAGAAGATCCTCACTCACCTGGGGCTGGATCCGCAGCCGCCGCCCAGGGGCCGCGCGCGCGAGGCGGAGCAAGACTTTTCTGCCTGAGTTGCCCTGGTCGCAAGCACATCAACCCGGGCCGCGCCGCCAAGCCGCGGCCGGGGCGGCGCTGCGCGACACGACGGCCAGACGCCGCAAGACTCAGGATCAACCCTGGGGTCAGTGCCGAAACCGACCCCTTGCGCACGGTCACGGGCCAGCCGAACCGGGCCAACGCGAGGGCGCCGGCACCAAACCCTGGCACTTCACGCTGCCGCAGCCAGTCCGCAGACCTCACCTGGACTTTGCTGAGGGCGGTTAAAACTCCTATCGCCGCGTCTGCGTCGCGCGCGGCGGCGTATTCAGCTCCGCAAGAGCGGCCCCGAGTACCCGGGACGGCGCAGTCTGCGTGCGAACTTCGCATGTGCTTCAATCGTGCAGGGAGGACAAGTTGGGCCGCACAGGGACACGCCGAGCGGTTCCGCGACTTGAATCTGATCACCACGAATACGATGCGCAGGAACTCTTCGAGGAGCGATCCATGGGCACTCGAGTACCGAACGACACTGCCGAGTCCAAGAAGGCGGTGTTTCGCCGGTTGGTCGACATCTATGCAACTGGCAACCTCTCCGCGCTGGACGAGGTGATTGCTCCCAACTATGTCGGTCACGCGTCTGCCGGTGACCGCGATCTCGAAGGGTTCCGACAGAGCATCCTGTACTTCCACAAGCTCTACGTTTACGACGAGGACTCGTTTCAAGTCGACGACCAGTTTGTGGAGGGCGAGAAGGTCGCCACGCGCATGACGGCGCACGTCAAGGTGCGCGCAACCGGAGAACCGATCACGCTCATCGGCATCAATCTCGCGAGAATTGTGAAAGGCAAGATTGTCGAAGAATGGAACACATGGGAGCAGCTTCAGCCGCCGGCAGGTGCATAGACCTACCTGGCCGAGCCCGATGACGAGGGCGAGGAGGCGCGCGCGCTGCGGCCACTGCGTGCATAGGGATTTCAAACGGCCCCTCGAATGCCCGACGCGGTGCTGGGTTGGCAGCCGATGCAGGGCCAGGGCCAGCCAGGATGGCTTGAGTCCGGCGGTTGAGGTGTCGCCTTGTGTCGATTCGGCCAGCCTCGACGCTTCGCCTGGGTCTGCTGGGGCCTTGATCTGCGGGCATGATTTAGGGTTGACCCTGATTCAGTAGCGCCGCGCCAACTCGGTGCGCAGCGTCGCCCCGGCTGCGTTGCGGCGCTGCAGCCTGCGGATGTGGTGTTGATGACGGCCGGCGCGGCTCAGATGGCGTCAGTCTTGCCCCGCCTCGCGCGCCCGTCCCCGAGGCGGTGGCTGAGGATCCAGCCCCAGGTGGGTGAGGATCTTCTCGATCGCCGGCCGGTGCATAGGGTCTGATCTGCCAGGCCGGGCGCAGGATCGTGTTCCAGTTCCGCGGTAGCGAAATCCGCATCAACGCGCAGTTCCGCGCCGCCAACCCCTTCGCCTGGGACGAGGAGGCCGACCCCTCGGCGATGCCCGATGCGCTGAAGCGGCAGCTCCTCCAGGTGGTGCAGGAGAACGCCGACCTGATCCTGGTTCCCGACCCCGAGCTGCAGACCTATGTGCCGCAGGCGCGGGTGCAGCAGCGCGCGGTCGAGCTCGAAGGCCTGCCCTACGTCGGCGCCAGGCGACGGGAGCGGCCGCGCATCTGCCACGCGCCGACGCGCCGGTGCATAGGGCCTGGCCAAGGCGCGCAAGGTCGCCTGGTCCTGGGCCGAGCAGGTCGAAGAGCGCTTCGCGATGGAATGCACGGTGGTCGAGGGCAAGACCAGCGATACGGTGGAGTTCACGCGCTCCGGGGTCAGCGGGCGGCTGATCGTCGCCGCCGGCCATTTCGACCTCGAGGCGAAGCTCGGCTTCCTGCTCGGAGCGTTTGCCAAGACCGTCGAGAGCGAGATCCTGAAGACGCTCGACGAGTTGCTGGCCAAGAACGCACCGGCGGACCGCAAGACCGCGGCAAAGAAGAAGTGGACGCCAGAAGGCGCGCCGTCGTGGCGCGCCTGCAAGGCTCAGCGACCGAGGTCGCGTGCTGCCGGCACACCCTGCGACGCCTCGGCCTGCCGCGCTGCGCGCACGATGGCCGCAGCCATGGCATCGGCGGCGAGCGCACCGATGGTCGCGATGTTGAACTCGCCCTCCAGGCGCCCGGTGGCGAGCGAGAAGATCGCGTCGCCGTCGGCTGGCATGTGGACCGGGTTGATCGCGCGGGCATAACCATCGTGTGCCATCTGCGCCATCTTCTGCGCCTGCGCCTTGGTGAGCCTGGCGTTGGTGGCGACGACGCCGATCGTCGTGTTCTGGCCGGCGCGCGGCCCGGGCGCCGCCGGCGCGGCGGCAGGCGCCGGTGCCGGGGGATTGCGCAACAGCACGCGGGCATCGGCGAGGGCTTTGCCGTCCGGCGTCCTGACGCCGGCGATCACGCGGCCGCTGTCCGGGTCGATCACGTCACCGACGGCGTTCACCGCGACCAGCGCGGCGACGACCAGGCCGTTGGGCAGCACGATCGCGCTCGAACCGATGCCGCCCTTCATCGCGCGCGCCATGCCGGCGAGCTTGCCCACCGTGGCGCCGGCACCGGCGCCGACATTGCCCTCGGCCACCGGTCCATCGCTGGCCGCGCCTGCGGCCTTGTAGCCGCACTCGGCATTGGGCCGGATCTTCGCGTCGCCGCCGAACGCGAGGTCGAACAGGCTCGCCGCCGGCACGATCGGCACGCGCGCCACGCGCGTGTCGAAGCCGACGCCGCGCTCCTCCAGGTATTGCATCACGCCGGTCGCCGCGTCGAGGCCGAACGCGCTGCCGCCCGAGAGCGAGATCGCATGCACCACGTGGACCATGTTGGCCGGGTTGAGCAGATCGGTTTCCTTGGTCGCGGGGCCGCCGCCGCGCACATCGACGCTGCCTACGGTGTCGGCGCTCGTCAGCACGACCGTGCAGCCGGTCGGCCGGCCCGGCATTGTGTAGTGCCCGACGCGAATGCCCTGCACCGCCGTCAGGCCGCGGTTCGGCGCCGTCTGCGCATCGGCCGTGGCTGCTGCTGCAACGAGCAGGCCGCCCAGCGCCAGGGTGGGAAGAATGGTCGTTCGCATCATGCTGGTCTTCCTGGAAGTCGTCCGCCCGCTCGGCGGGCCCGTCGCCATGCCGCCCATCGTGCCGATGGCGGCGCGAAGAATATCGTGCTCGCTGCTGGCTGTGCGGCTTGGATCATGCGGACAAACCAGATGCCGCGCCGAGCGATCGCAAGCATTCGGCCAGCGCCTCCATGCGGACCGGCTTGCTCAGATAGCCGTCCATGCCCGCGTCGACACAGGCCTGGCGCTCCTCGGCGCTGGCGCCGGCGGTCATGGCGACGATCGGCGGACGGTGTTCGCCCATGCGCTGGCGGATCAGCCGCGTGGCGCTCAGGTCGTCCATGTGCGGCATCTGCACGTCCATCAGCACGGCGTCGTAGGCGCCGTGCAGGCACTTGTCGACCGCGATGCGGCCGTCCTCGGCGATGTCGGCGTCCACACCGAGCAGGGCCAGCATCTCGCAGGCCACGAAGCGGTTGACCTCGTTGTCCTCGACAAGCAGCACACGGCGTCCGCGCAGATCGGCCGGCACGGCGGGCGGCGCGGGCGGCGCATAGGAATTTCAAACGGTCTGGTCTGTGAAAAGCCTGGAAAGCCCGACTCAGCCCTGGGTGGGCAGCCGATGCCTGCCTGGATGGCTTGGAACTGGCGCCTGGGCCGTTGCCTTGTCTGG
>JADYYZ010000581.1 GCA_020853405.1 Acetobacteraceae bacterium | reverse complement strand
TGGCGCGAGACCAGCATGGTGGTCACCAGCGAGACGTTCAGCACGAACTGCCAGGTGTCGGGATCGCTCTCGTGGAAGGGTTTCGCGCGCTCGCGGGCGCTCTGGCCGACATTGTTGAACAGGATGTCGATTCGTCCGGCCCTGGCGAAGGCATTCTCGACCACGGCGCGCTGCGTCAGGTCGCCGGCGGCGAGATCGACGCTGGCCCCGTGGCCGCGGCAGAGCTCGGCGGTGGCGGCAAGCGGTGCCGACTCGATGTCGAGCAGCAACAGGCTCGCACCTTCCTGGGCGAAGCGCAGCGCGGTGGCACGCCCGATGCCGTTGGCCGCCCCGGTGATCACCGCATGGCGGCCCGCGAAACGTGGCGTGCTCAATGGAACGTCCTCCCGCCGTCGACGGCGATCGCCGTGCCGGTCACGTAGCTGCTTTCGTCCGATGTCAGGAACAGGGCGGCATCGGCGATCTCGCGCGGCTGGCCGACCCGCTTGATCACGTAGCGATCGAGGATCATCGCGAGCTCCGCCTCGGGGTCGGCGGCCCCTTCCCAGCTCGCGCGCCACATCGGCGTATCGACGATGCCGGGGCAGATGGCGTTCACCCGGATGTTGCTGGCCGAGAGCTCGATCGCAAGCGACTTGCAGAACATCACCACCCCTGCCTTGGCCGCGCAGTAGGCGGTGCGGTTCGGCAGCGGCCGCAGCGCGGCACCGGAAGCGACCGCGACGATCGTGCCGCGCCCGGCGGCCCTCAGCCCCGGAAGGGCGGCGCGGCAGACCAGCATCGGCGCGGTCAGATTGACGCCGATGATCTGCTGCCACTGGTCGGGCGTCATCTCCGAAAGCGGGCGCATCAGGTCGGCGCCGGCGCAGCTGACCACGCCATCCAGTCCGCCAAGCGCCTCGGACGCACGCGCGACGGCAGGCGCGATCGCGCCCTGGTCCAGCAGGTCGCACCGGATCGCGACCGAGGCATCCGCGATCGGCGCGCGGTCGAGCAGCGCCACGGCCGCGCCCTCCGCGGTGAACCGCCGGCCGACCTCCCGTCCGATGCCGCTGGCACCGCCGGTGACCAGGATTCTTCGGCCGGCGAGCCTCATCGCACCGCCTCTGCCTTCAGCCGCGGGCGCAGCGCGTCGGCCGCCTCGTCGCAGCGGCTGAACCACACGTTCGGGTGGCCGGCGATATGCCGGATCAGGCGTTCCAGCATGGTGATGCGCGAGGGCCGGCCGATGATCTCCGGGTGCATGGCGAGCATGAAGTAGCGCCGTTCGGCATAGAGCGTATCGAATTCGTCGATCCAGCCTTCCAGTACCGACGATGGCGGCTGCATGGTGCGGCCGGGCAGCGTGATCGAGTAGTTGAAGAAGGGCGCGTCATCCAGCACCCAGGCGAACGGGAACTCCACTACGTCGCTTTGCGCGCCGTCGATCTCCAGCAGGTACGGGCTGTCCTCGTCGAAGAAGTTCGAGGAGTAGGAGAATCCGTACTCCTTGAGAAGCCCGAGCGTGATGGCGCTGAACTCGGCCGCGGGGGAACGATAGCCGCGCGGCTTGCGCCCGGTGGCGCGCTCGACCGCCGCGATCCCCTTCTCCATCTCCTCGCGCTCCTCCGCTGCCGACAGCGTGACGATCCAGCGGTGCGAGTAGGAATGGTGCGCGATCTCGTGCCCGCCCTTCAGGATGCGCTCCATCAGCGCCGGGCGCTGCTCGATCACCAGGCCGGGGACGAAGAAGGTGCTCTGGATGCCGTAGCGCGCCAGCAGCCCCAGCACCCGGTCGCACCCGACCTTCCAGCCATACGCCCCCTGCGACATGATGACGGGTCGTTCGGCGTTCTTCGGATCGCGCGACGTCCAGAGCGTCTCGCAGTCGAGGTCGAAACTCAGCAGCACCGGGAATCCGTGGCTGGTGATCGGCATCGTTGCCTCGTGTTCAGGTGAAGCGGTGCAGCCCGACCTGGCGTTCGGCAAGCACCAGGACGAGCGCGGTGGAAAGGATCAGCAGCGAGGAGACGGCGGCGACGGTCGGATCGACGCCGAACTCGATCGCGGTGAAGATCTTCACCGGCAGCGTGGTACTGCCGACGCCGGTGAGGAAGATCGAGACCGGCACGTTGTCGAACGAGGTGATGAACGCGAACAGCCCGCCGGCGGCGAGCCCCGGGCGCAGCAGCGGCAATGTCACCAGCCGGAACGCCTCCAGCCTGGTCGCGCCCAGCGTGCAGGCAGCATCCTCCAGCTCCTTGTCGAGGCCCTGGAGGCTCGCCAGCGTCGTGCGCACAACGTACGGCGCGGTGATCACCACGTGCGCGGCCAGAAGCCCGATGAAACTGCCGGCAAGGCCGAGTGCCGCGTAGATCTGCAGCAGCGCCACCCCGATCACGAGGCCGGGGAACACCAGCGGCGACATCACGAAAGCCGCGATCAGCGCCCGCCCCGGCACGCGCCGCCGCACCAGCGCGTACGAGGTGGCGGTGCCGACTGCGAGCGCGCCCAGGGTCGCCGAGGCGGCGAGTGCGAGGCTGATCCAGATCGCGTGCAGATAGTCGGCGCTGCCCAGCACCCGCCCATACCAGCGCAGCGTCACACCCTGCGGCGGGATGGTGAGGTACGAGGTCGTGCTGAACGAAGCCAGCACCACCACCACCACCGGCAGCATCAGGAACCCCAGCACCAGCGCCACATAAAGGCCGGGCAGGATTCGTCGTGCCCTCATGCCCGCGATTCCCAGCGCCTTGCGATGCGTGAGCCGAGCCACAGCAGCAGCAGCACGATCGCGGTCATCAGCAGCGCCAGCGCCGAACCCGCCGGCCAGTTCAGCAGCTGCAGGAACTGCTCGTAGACCAGCGTCGAGACCACCTTGTAGGTCGGCCCGCCGAGCAAGCGGGGTGCCACCAGCGCGCTGACCGCCAGCACGAACACCAGGATCGAGCCGGCCAGGATCCCCGGCGCGCTGAGCGGCAGCACCACCTTCGTGAAGACCACCAGCCGCGATGCGCCCAGCACCGACGCTGCCTCCTCGAGGTCGCCGGGAATGTTCTGGATCACGGCGATCAGCACCAGCACCATCACCGGCAGGAAGATGTGGGTCATCCCGATCATCAGGCCGGTGAAGTTGAACATCAGCCGTATCGGCTCGTCGGTCAGCCCGATGCCCATCAGCCACTGGTTCACGAGCCCCCGGCGCGCCAGCAGCGCGATCCAGCCGAAGGTGCGCACCACCAGGTTCAGCAGCATCGGGAAGATCACCAGCAGCGTCAGCCAGTGCCGGAAGCGCGAGGTCGAGCGCGCGAGGATGTAGGCGAGCGGATAGCCGATCAGCAGTGTCGACAGCGTGACCACGAAGCCGAGCCCGATGGTGCGGAGCAGGATTTCCAGGTAGAAGGAATCCGTCAGCGCGTTTGCATAGTGTTCCAGCGTCCAGCCCTGGCCGATCCCCTGGCCGGCGATGTAGGGGCGCAGGCTGGTCGGCACCAGCGACAGCACCGGCACCAGGAAGACGACGCCCAGCAGGCCCGCAAGCGGCGCCAGCAGCAGCAGCCCGGTGCTATCGCGCCGCTGCTCAGCCATCGAAGGGCAGCAGCAGCAGGTCTTCCGGGGCGAACCACGCGGCCACGCGCGTGCCTTCCGGGAGCGGCGGATTCGCGGGCGCCTCGGCCTGCCATTCCACGCCGGCATCGAGCCGCACGACATAGAGCGCCTGCGCGCCGGCGAACGAGCGCAACGCGATCTCGGCCGGGAACACGTTTGCCCCCGGCGGCGGGTCGCCCAGCACCCGCAGCTTCTCATGGCGCAGCGCCGCGCGCAGCCTGCCCTGGGGTGCGATGCCGGTGGCCGCGAGCACGATGCCGCCGGGGCCGACCAGACCGCCCGGTCCGGCCGCGACCTCGAACAGATTCGACCGGCCGACGAAACCGGCAACGAAGGCATTGGCGGGGCGTTCGTAGACCAGCTGCGGCGCGCCGAGCTGCTCGATGCGGCCGGCCCGCATCACCGCCATGCGATCGGCCAGCGTCAACGCCTCCTGCTGGTCGTGCGTGACGAACACGGTGGTGATACCGAGCTGCTGCTGCAGCCGGCGCAGCTCGACGCGCATCTCGTCGCGCAGCGCCGCATCGAGGTTGGACAACGGCTCGTCGAGCAGCAGCAGCCGCGGCTCGGTGACCACCGCGCGCGCCAGCGCCACGCGCTGCTGCTGGCCGCCCGAGAGCTGCCTCGGAAAGCGGGACGCCAACGCACCAAGCCGCACCAGATCGAGCGCCTGGCCGACACGTCTTGAAAGATCAGGCTCGCCAATGCCCTGCCGGCGCAGGCCGAAGGCGACGTTCTCGAACACCGTCATGTGCGGGAACAGCGCGTAGCTCTGGAACACCAGCCCCAGCTTGCGCTTGTGCACCGGCGCCCGCGTAAGGTCGACGCCGCCGATCAGAACCTGGCCGGAATCGGGCTCGATCAGGCCGGCGATCATGCGCAGCACGGTCGTCTTGCCGCAGCCGGATGGCCCGACCAGGGCGAGCATCTCGCCCTCGGCGATCGCAAGGTCGATGCGATCGACCGCGACGGCGGCGCCGTAGCGCTTGGCGAGACCCCTGAGCTCGACCGTCGCCACGGGCGTCTAGCGCGCGATCTCCCGGTTCCAGCGCTCGGTCCAGGCAGGCAGGCTTCTTGCGACGATCTCCGGCGGCGGAAAGTACAGCCGCTCCACCGCCTCGCGGTACGGCACCAGTTTCGC
>JADYYZ010000580.1 GCA_020853405.1 Acetobacteraceae bacterium | reverse complement strand
GCGAGGACGGGCTGAAATCCTTCGCGAAGGCGGTGCGCGTGCTGGAATGCTTCTCGACCCGCGCACGCAGCCTGACGCTGGGAGGGATCAGCGCGCGCACCGGCCTGCCCAAGGCCACCGCGCACCGGCTGGTCACCGCGCTGCGTGATGTCGGCATGCTTGAGCAGGACCATGAGCGGGCCGGCTATCGCCTCGGCCTGAAACTGTTCGAGCTCGGCAACATCGTGCTTGCGAACCTCGAGCTGCACAGGGAAGCGCGGCCCTTCGTCGCGCAGCTCAGCCGCGTCTCCGGCCATTCCGTGCACCTTGCTGTGTTCGATGGCAGGCAGGCGGTGGTGATCCATCGCGCCGATCCGCACCCCGAAGGAAACCCGGCCGCCTACATCGAATCATCGCCGGCGCATTGCACCAGCGTCGGCAAGGCGATCCTGGCTTTCCAGCCTGAGGAGACACTCGCGCGGCTCGCAGCACTCGGCGCGCTGGTACGCTACACCGAGGCCACCATCACCGATCCCGTGGCGCTGGCGGCGCATCTGCGCGAGACGCGCGAACGCGGCTGGTCGCTGGACGAGGGCGAGCACCAGCCAGGGCTTCGCTGCGTCGGCGCGCCGATCCGCGACGCGTCGGGGCGCGTCTTCGCGGCGGTCAGCGTCAGCGCGCCGGCGCGGGAGCTGACACCGGCACGCGTCCCGAACGCGGTGAAGATCGTCCGACACGCGGCCAGCGGGATCTCCGCCGCACTCGGCTGGCGCAGCCCTCCGCCGTAGCGTTGGGGACAACGCCCCGGCAGGCCGACCAGGCGGCCGCGGGAAAGGGCCCGCGCGCGGCGCTCCCGCAACGCGCTGCCGCACCGCAGCATCCGGCGTGCGGAATTTTATTGCGCACCTTGCGTCATTGGGTCAGCACCATTGCCCTGTTCTCCCCCACTTCGCCACCACATTAGGTGGCCAAAGGAGCACGATCGGCGACAACGTCCGGGATCAACACCAAGGTGCGCGCGATGGATGCCACCCCCATGCTCGACGTAACCAGCCTTGCCACCTCGCTCGACGATCGCTTCAGTCGCAGCGATGCGCCGGTGCTGCTGAACGGCACCCAGGCGCTGGTGCGGCTGCTGCTGGAACAGGCGCGCGCCGATGCCGACGCCGGCCTCGATACCAGGGGCTTCGTCTCCGGCTATCGCGGCTCGCCGCTCGGGCGGCTCGACCAGGAACTCTGGGCGCACCAGGCGCTGCTCGACCAGCACCGCATCACCTTCACGCCGGGCCTCAACGAGGACCTGGCCGCGACCATGGCGTGGGGCACCCAGCAGCTGGAAATCTTCCCCGGCGCAAGGACCCGGGGCGTGTTCGCCATGTGGTACGGCAAGGGGCCGGGCGTCGATCGCAGCGGCGATGCCTTCCGCCACGCCAACATGGTCGGCACCAGCGCGCTCGGCGGCGTACTGGCAGTAGCCGGCGATGACCACGCCGCGCAGAGCAGCACCTTCGCCCACCAGTCCGACTTCGCCTTCCAGGCGGCGATGATGCCGCTGCTCTACCCGGCCAGCATCGACGATTACCTGCCGCTCGGCCTTGCCGGCTATGCGCTGTCGCGCTTCTCGGGCCTTTGGGTCGGCTTCAAGGCGGTGACCGAGACCAGCGAAAGCGGCGGCACGCTCGCGATCCCGCACCCCCGTTTCCGCTTCCCCGACATCCGGCTGCCGCCGCACGGGCTCAACATGGATCCGCGCCTGCGCTGGCCGGCCCAGCGCGCCGAGTTCGAGCGACGCATCACCGCCGAGCGCCTGCCCGCGGCACGGGCCTGGGCGGCGGTGAACCGGCTGGATTCGAAAATCTTCGGCCGCGCCGATGCGACGATCGGCATCGTCACCGTCGGCAAGGCGCACACCGATGCGATGCGCGCACTCAGCCTGCTCGGCCTGTCACCCGAGACGGCCGCGGCGCAAGGAATCGCGCTCTATCGCATCGTGCTGGCCTGGCCGCTGGAGGCCGAGGGGCTGAAAGCCTTTGCTGCGGGCAAGCAGCTGCTGTGGGTGATCGAGGAAAAGCGCCCCTTCGTCGAGCCGCAGATCGCGCAAGCGCTGTTCAACCTCGCGGCCGATCGCCGGCCGACGCTTGCCGGCAAGGCGGATGCGAACGGCGCGCCGCTGCTCGGCTCGGAAGGCGAGCTGTCGCCCGAACTGGTGGCCGAGGCGATGGCGAAATTCCTCGGCCCGCACGCGATCCGCTTCATGGCGCCGGCCGTGCGCCCGATCACCCGCGAGCCGGGCCTGCTTGCGCGCACCGCCTTCTTCTGTTCGGGCTGCCCGCACAACAGCTCGACCCGGGTGCCGGAAGGGTCGTACGCCAATGGCGGCATCGGCTGCCACATCATGGCGCTGGGCGTCGAGCCGACGACGCTGACCTTCACCCACATGGGCGCCGAGGGCGCGACCTGGGCGGGCATGGCGCCGTTCACCGACACCAGGCACATGTTCGTCAATATCGGCGACGGCACCTGGCAGCATTCCGGCATCCTGGCGTTCCGCCAGAGCGTCGCCGCCGGCGTCAACACCACCTACAAGATCCTGGTCAACGATGCGGTCGCGATGACCGGCGGCCAGCCGGTCGAAGGCGGGCTGACGCCGGACCGGATCGCGCGCCAGTGCGCCGCCGAAGGTGCTGGCGCGATCGCCGTGGTCGCCGACGAGGCGGCGCACCTGCCGCCGGCCTCGTCGCTGCCGAAGGGCGCGACGCGCCACCTGCGCGCCGAGCTCGATGCCGTGCAGCGCCGGCTGGCCGCGGTCGAGGGCACCACCGCGCTGGTCTATGTGCAGGTCTGCGCCACCGAAAAGCGCCGCCGCCGCAAGCGCGGCACGATGCCGCCCGCCGACGTCGCGATCGCGATCAACCCGGATGTGTGCGAGGGCTGCGGCGATTGCAGCATCCAGAGCCACTGCATCGCAGTCGAGCCGGTGGAGACCGAACTCGGGCGCAAGCGCCGCATCTCGCCGACCGCCTGCAACGCCGACCTCTCCTGCCTCAAAGGCTTCTGCCCGTCCTTCGTGACCGCGAAGGGAGGGTTCCCGAAGGCGGCACCCGATGCGCGCTGGGCGACGCTGGAAGCCGAGCTCGCACCGGCGCTTGCCGAACCGCCCGCGCCGCAGCACGAGCACGCGCATTCGCTGCTGTTCGGCGGCATCGGCGGCGGTGGCATCGTCACCGCCGGTGCGGTGGTGGCGATGGCAGCGCAGATGGATGGCTGGCACGTGCGCACGCTCGACTTCACCGGGCTTGCGCAGAAGAACGGCGCGGTGGTCAGCCACGTGCAGGTGGCGCGCGAGGCCGGCCAGCTCGATGTCGCGCGCATTCCGGAAGCGACCGCCTCGCTGCTGGTTGCCGCCGACCTGGCCGTGGGCGCGGCCGCCGACGTGCTGCATCGCTGCGCGCGGGCCTGCCGGGTGGTGGGCAATCTCGATCTCGCACCGACCGCAGGCTTCGTGTTCGACCGCGACCAGAGGATCGATGCCGGGCTGCACCGCCGGGTGATCGACCGCGCCACCGCGGGGGCCGAGAATCGCTACCTGCACGCCGGCCGGATCGCCGAAACCCTGTTCGGCACCGCCCAGGCGATGAACACGATCCTGCTGGGGATCGCGCTGCAGCACGGTTGGCTGCCGGTGAGCCGTGCCGCGCTGGAACGCGCGATCACGCTGAACGGCACGGCGGTGGCGCTGAACCAGCGCGCCCTGCTGTGGGGCAGGTTGCTTGCGATGCGGCCCGAGCTCGGCGAGGAAATCCTCGCCCCCGTGCCGGCCCAGCCTGACCCCGACCCGCTGATCGCGCGCCGGGCAGAGATGCTGGCGGCCTACCAGAACGCTGCCTACGGCGAACGCTATCGCACGCTGCTCGGCCCGCTTGCCGGCGCGCCCGCTTCGCTGCGCCGGGCGGCCGCGGAAAGCCTGTTCAAGCTGATGGCCTACAAGGACGAGTACGAGGTCGCGCGCCTGCATCTGGCCGGGGCCGCCCTCTATGGCGATGCCCGCCAACTCACCTTCCACCTGGCGCCACCGCTGCTGAGCCGCACCGACCCGGCGACCGGCCGGCGCCGCAAGGTCGCGATCCCGGGGCGGATCGCACTTCCCGTTTTCCGGGTGCTGGCGGCGATGAAGCCGCTGCGCGGCAGCTGGCTCGACCCGTTCGGCCACCAGCACGAGCGGCGGGCCGAGCGACGGATGATCAAGGATTTCACCGACGACCTCGCTCTGATTGCACGCACGCTCAACCCGGGATCGCTGGACACGGCACTTGCCCTGGCCCAGATACCGGCGGAAGTGCGCGGCTATGGCCCGGTGAAGATGGCCGCCTTCCGGGCGGCCTGGGCGAAGCGGGAGGGCCTGCGCACGCAACTGCAGACCGGCAAGGCAGCGGCCATCGCCGCCTGAAGCCGGCGCCGCGACGGGGTGCACGACCGATGCTCGATCGACCGATCGCCTATCCCGCCGGCCGGGAGATCGACACGCTGGTGGTCGAGACCGCGCGCGCTTTCTCAACCGAGCGCCTGGCCCCGCTTGCCGCCGCGCGCGAGAAGGCGAAGGCGATCGAACCCGCGATCGTCGCCGCCCTTGCCGAGCTCGGCTTCCTTGGCGCGCTCACCAGCGCGCGCTGGGGTGGTGCCGAGCTCGACTACGCCACCTACGCACTGGCGCTGGAGGAGATCGCCGCCGGCGACGGCAGCGTCTCCACCCTGGTCTCGGTGCACAACGCGCCGACCTGCACGGTGCTGGAGCGGTTCGGCAGCGACGCCCAGCGCGAGCGCTGGCTGCGGCCGCTGAGCGAAGGCAAGGTCGGCTGGTTCGCGCTCACCGAACCGGGTGCGGGCAGCGATGCCGCCGCCATCGCGACCCGCGCGGTGAAACGTGGCGAGCGCTACGTGCTGAACGGGGCAAAACAGTTCATCAGCAATGTCCCCTTCGACGGCCACGGCGTGCTGTTCGCCCTCACCGACCCCGCCGCCGGGAAGAAAGGCATCTCCTGCTTCGTCGTCGCCAACGACACGCCAGGCTTCAGCATCGCACGGGTCGAGGATAAACTTGGCCAGCATGCGTCGGCCACCTGCGCGCTTGCCTTCGAGGACATGGAGATTGACGAGAGCCAGCGCATCGGCGCCGAGGGCGAGGGCTATCGCATCGCGCTCGCCTGCCTGGAATCAGGGCGGATCGGCATCGCCGCCCAGTCGATCGGCATGGCGCGCGCGGCGCTTGACTATGCGATCGCCTATGCACGGGACCGCCGCAGCATGGGCAGGCCGATCATCGAGCACCAGGCGGTCGCCTTTCGCCTGGTCGAGGCCAAGGCGAGGCTGGAAGCCGCCCGCCAGCTGATGCTGCACGCCGCGCGGCTGAAGGATGCCGGGCTGCCGGCGCTGGAAGCCGCCTGCATGGCGAAACTGCTCG
>JADYYZ010000579.1 GCA_020853405.1 Acetobacteraceae bacterium | reverse complement strand
GGCCGCGCGACCTGGAGGCAGCGCGGCGGGCGGTGCAGGAAAGCGGCTACAAGGGCGAGAAGATCGTCATCATCAACCCCAGCGACTTCCCCACCATCGCGCCGATGGGGCGCATGACCCACGACCTGTTCAAGCGGCTGGGGTTGAACAGCGACCTGGTCGAGACCGACTGGGGCACGGTGGTGCAGCGCCGCGCCAAGCTCGGCCCCGTCGAGGAAGGCGGATGGAGCGTCTTCCACACCTGGTGGCCCGGCGCCGGCGTCGCCTATCCGATCTACAGCGTGCTGCAGCGCGGCCAGGGCGAGACCGGCTGGCCCGGCTGGTTCAAGAACGCCGAGGTCGAGGCGATGATGGACCCCTGGCTCGACGCCCCCGACCCGGCGGCGCAGAAGCGGATCGCGCTTGCGATCAACCGCATCGCCATGGATCAGGTCTCGGCGGTGCCGCTCGGCATGTTCCACATCCGCACCGCCTATCGCAACATCACCTCGCCGCTGCCGGGCACCGCCCCCTATCCATGGGGCATCCGCTGGGCATAATCCGGCCAAGGACCCAGCACGGAGGAGCCGGATGCCGACCCGCGCCGAGATGAGAGGCAAGGCCCAGACCGTGCTGGGCCTTGTCGACCCAGCCAGCCTCGGCAGCGTGCTGATGCACGAACACCTGCTGTGGGACCTGAACCCGCCCGACCGGCCGCCACTGCCCGCCGGCATGCCGCTCGCCCAGTGGTGGGGCCTTGCCAACAGCGAGGTCGCGACCGCCGACAACGTGAAGAACCGCAGCGTCGATGTCGCGGTCGAGGCGGTCGCCGAAGCGCACGCGGCCGGCTGCGGCACGATCGTCGAACTGACCATCGGCGGGCTGAAGCCAGACCCCGAGGGCCTGGCCGCGATCGCGCGGCGTACCGGCTGCACGATCGTCATGGGATGCGGCTGGTACGTCGACCAGTTCCAGCACACCGACAATGTCGGCAGGTCGGTCGAATCCTTCGCCGCCGAGATGATCGCGCAGGTGCAAGAGGGCGCCTGGGGCACCGACATCCGCGCCGGCATCGTCGGCGAGATCGGCTGCCAGTGGCCCTGGACCGAGCGCGAGAAAACCTGCCTTCGCGGCGCCGTGATCGCGATGCAGGAAACCGGCGCCGCCCTGACCATCCACCCCGCCCGCGTGCCCGACCACCCGATGCAGCTGGTCGAGTTCCTGCGCCCGCTGGGCTGTGATCTGTCGCGCACCATCATCGACCATATCGACCGCACCATCGGCGACGATGCCCGCCTGTTCGCGCTGGCCGATACCGGCGTCGTGCTGGAATGGGACCTGTTCGGCCAGGAGGCGACCTATTACGCGCACGCCGATTTCGACATGCCCAACGACATCCAGCGCCTGCGCGACATCAGGAAACTGATCGACCGCGGGCATCTCGACCAGATCGTGATCGCGCACGACATCTGCCATCTCAGCCACTTCAGCGCCTATGGCGGCTGGGGTTACGCGCACATCTTCAAGCGCGTGCTGCCGCGGGCGCTGAAGCGCGGCTTCACCGAGGCCGAGCTCGACGCCATCCTGATCCACAACCCGCGGCGGCTGCTGACTTTCACCTGAGCGCGCGCCGCAGGTCGCGGCCCGGGTCGCGCCCGCCCCGCCGGCGCGCTATGCTGGGTCATCCGGGAAACGCCGCGGCGGAGGGATGCGCCGATGTTCGACCTCGAACGCTTCATCGATGACTGCCAGCAGGCGGTGGCCGGCCCCGACGGCGCCCGGGCGGTGCGCGAGCTGGTGGCACACGCCGTCGCCGACCGCGAGGCACTGCTTCGCGCCCTCGGCGAGCCGACGCGGGCGGGCCTGATCACGCTCCACCGTTCCGAGACGCTGACCGTGCTGAACCTGGTCTGGGGCCCCTACATGACGCTGCCACCGCACGACCACGGCATCTGGGCGGCGATCGGCATCTATGGCGGGCGCGAGGACAACATCTTCTGGCGCCGGATCGAGGAGGGGCCGGGCCGGGCCTCGCGGGTGGAAGCGGCCGGCGCGAAGTCGATGTGCGCCGGCGATGTCGCGGCGCTCGGCAAGGACATCGTGCATTCGGTGCTGAACCCGATCGGCAGGCTGACCGGGGCGCTGCACATCTATGGCGGCGATTTCTTCCATCCCCACCGCCACGAATGGGATGCCGAGACGCTCTGCGAGGGGCCATACGACGCCGAGCGCACCAGGCAGCGGTTCGAGGCGTCGAACGCGCGGCTCGATCCCGCGGCGGGCTGCGTGCGCGCCGCCTGAGCGGCCGGCGCGTCCGCTCAGCGCACCTCGACGCCGGCGAAGGCGGCCGCCTGGGCCTGGAAGAACGGCTTCCAGCGTGCCCGGGGGATCTTCCCGCGCAGCACCGAGACCGCGAAGATCGCCCACTTCTTGAAAAGTTTCGGCCACAGGCTCGGGTGGCGCTTGGCGTGCCGGGCCAGCACGAAGGTGTTGCCGACGATGTAGTTCAGGCTCATGCCCGGCGTGCGGTCGCGATGGCCGATCGCGGGGGCATCCACCAGCACCCCGCCGCCCCGGCCCGCGCCGTGTGCCGACCAGACGCGCAGGCAGAAATCGGTATCCTCGCCACCGTTCCAGATCGCGCCCGGCCCGACGCTCAGCCGCTCGTCGAAACGGGCCGCCCGTGCCGCCGCCTGGCCGGCCACGAACATCGACGGCGAGGCCGCCCAGTAGGTGATCATCCCCGGCGTCAGCGGGCGCAGCGGTGCGGCAGCCGGGTCGGCGGCCGGCGCGCTGGCATAGCGCGTCAGCAGCAGCGGCGGGTTGTCACGCGCGTAGATGCCGGCGAGGCAGGAAAGCCAGTCCGGCGTGTACCAGGCATCGTCGTCGGGAAACCCGACCACGCTGGCCTTGGCCAAGGCGGTGCCGACATGCGCAAACAGGCGGTTGCGCGCGGCCGACAGCGACAGCGGGCCTGGGTGGGAAATCACCTCGCACCAGTCGGGCAGCGGGCCTGCCCAGCCCGCGCCGTTCTGCAGCAGCAGCACGTGGCGCACCCGCCAGCCGGCATTCCGTTCGCCGAGCCGGGATGCCGACACCACCAGCGAGCCGATCAGCCGCTCGAGATCGGAAAGCCGCGCCGGCTGGCCGGTGCTGGTGGTCAGGAGCAGGATCTCGGGCATTGCGGGGCGGGTCTCGGCGGGCGTGACAGGGCGGGCGTGACAGGGGGGGCCTGACAGGGGGGGCGTGGTAAGGCGGCGGGTGCAACCCATAGGCGCGGCGGGCGAAGCTGCCAACCGTGCGGCCCCCCCCCGCCCGGGCGCGGTCAGCGCCGGCCGAGGCCCAGCGCAGCCAGGAAATCGGGCGCGAGCGTGAAATCGCGCCGGCGCGGATCGGCCCCGAACCCCTGGCAGTTGTCGAGCGCCCACAGCGCCCAGCCGGCCCGGTTC
>JADYYZ010000578.1 GCA_020853405.1 Acetobacteraceae bacterium | reverse complement strand
CGGGCCTAGCGGGCCTAGCGGGTGAAGTGCGTGCGCTCGGTCACCAGCGGGCCGAGGCTCATGCTGCCCTTCAGCTCATAGCCCCAGTCCAGGCTGTCCTTGCGTGCCCACAGCAGCAGCGTCTCGATCAGCGGCACCGCGCAGACATTCTGCACCAGCTTGCGCTGGGCCGCGTGCCACAGCTCGATCTGCTGTTCGCGGATCGAGCTCACGCGCGCGGCGTCGATCTCGGCGTCCGCCATGCTGCAGCCGGTGAAGTTGGTCACCGCGGTCGGCGTGCCGATCTGGCTCCGCGAGTGGTAGAACTGCGTCAGGTACACATCGGCGATCGGGAACCGGGCGGCGGCGTAGTAGACGATCGGCGACTCGCCGCGGCGGATGCGCTGGTGCCAGGCGCCGTGCTCGGTGGTCTCGATGTCGAGCGTGATGCCGGCGCGGCGCAGCTGCTGCTGGATCACCTGCATCGCGTTCAGCATTTCCGGCAGCTGGGTGTGCACGATCTTGATCGTGAGCCCGTTCGCATAGCCGGCCTCGGCCAGCAGCGCGCGGGCACGATTGAGGTCGAACGGCAGCAGGCCGGGGCTGGGGTCGGTGCCCAGATAGCCGATCGGCACCACCGAGACCGCGGCCCGGCTGACCTCGGCGCCGCGCCAGCGGACCAGCTCCTCGCGGTTGATCGCGTGCGCGATCGCCTGGCGCACGCGCAGGTCGTTCAGCGGCGGCTTGGTGACGTCGAGGTTGATGATGGCAAGCTCGCCGGGCTCGAACACGTCGACCGCGACGTTCGGCAGGCTGCGCATGCGCCGCACCCAGCTCTGGTCGCTCTGGCCGTAGTTGACGTCGAGCTCGCCCGACTGGAAGGCGAGGTCGCGCGAGGCGTTGCTGGGGATGAAGCGGTAGCTGATGCGCTGGATGATCGGGTTGCCGCGGAAATAGCCCTTGTGCGCGGCCAGTTCCAGCGACTGGTTCGGGGTGTGGCTCGCGACCTCGAACGGGCCGGTGCCGACCGGGTTGCGCGCGAACGCCTCGCCACGCTGTTCGACCGCCCGGCGGCTGACGATGTTGCCGCCGTGATAGTTGGTGACCAGCCCCAGCATCGAGGGAATCGGTTCCTTAAGCCGGATGCGCACGGTGTAGGGGTCGACCGCCTCGATCGACTCGACCGCGCGGAAGTCGGCGGTGAAGGCGCTCTGCCCCTGGGTCGAGGCCTTCTTCAGGCTGAACACGATGTCGTCGGCGGTGAGTTCGCCAAAACCCTGCTGGAACTGCACGCCGCGGCGCAGATGGAAGGTCCAGGTCTTGCCGTCGTCGGAGGCCTCCCAGCGTTCGGCCAGGTCGGGCTCGATCTCGGCGGGGTTGATGCTGCCCGGCTTGAAGCGCACGAGGCCGCTGAACATCCAGCCCACCACCACCTTGTCGATGGTGGTCGGCGCAAGGTGCGGGTCGATCCGCCCGATATCCTGCGCCGCCATGCCGACGATCAGGGTCGTTCGTTGCGCCTCGGCGGGCAGCGACAGCCCGATCACGGCGGCACCAGCCAGCAGCAGCGTCCTCATCATGGCGTCTCGCCTCCCCTGAACCGTGCAATGTCGAATGCGCCGATCGGCGTCGGCGTCGTTCCATCCAGCGCAAGTTCCGTCACGATCGCGCCGATCGCAAGCCCAAGTTGGAACCCGTGGCCGGAAAATCCGAAGGCGTGCACCAGGCCGGGCGTGGTATGGCTCGGCCCGATCACCGGGATCTCGTCGGGCATCTCGCCGTCCATCCCGGTCCAGGTGCGGATCACCTGGGCGTCGGCAAGGCCGGGGATCAGCGCCAGCACCTCGCGCATCGCGGCCATGGTCGGGCCGGGCAGCGGCCTTCCGCGGAGCGTCTCGGGGTCGGCGGTGCCGCGCCCGCCGCCCATGATCACGTTGCCGCGGCTGATCTGGCGCGCATAGCAGCTGCCGCCGACCACGCCCAGGTTGGGCTTCAGGAAATAGGGCACCGGCTCCGTCACGCACATGTTCGGCGCCAGCACCGCGATCGGCACCTGCTCGCCGAAGGCTTCCGCGACCTTGCCGCCCCAGAAGCCGGCGGTGTTGGCCAGCCGGTCGCACAGCACCTCGGTGCCGTCGGCCAGCCGCAGGCGGAACCGGCCGCCATCCCGTGCCATGCCGACGACCTCGGCATGCTCGCGGATCACGGCGCCGGCCGCCCGCGCCGCCCGCGCGATCGCCGGCGACAGCAGGCGCGGGTTGGCGGCCCCGTCGTCGGGCGCGAGCGATCCGGCCACCGCCAGCTCCGACAGGAACGGATAGCGCTCGCGGATGGCGTTGCGGCCGATCAGCTCAAGCGGCAGGCCGTACTGCTTCGCGGTCTCGGCATAGGCGACCAGGTCGGCCTCGTCCTCGTCGCTGCGGGCCAGTTTCAGGTGGCCGGAGACCTCGAACTCGGCATCGCTGCCGACCAGCTCGGCCAACTGCCCCCACAGCGCCCGCGCCCGCGCCGCGATCGGCAGTTCCGCCGGGTGCCGCCCCTGCTGGCGCACGCCGCCATAGTTCACGCCCGAGGCCTGGCTGCCGACCAGGCCGCGTTCCAGCAGCACCACCTTCAGCCCGCGCTTCGCCGCGTGCAGCGCGGTCGAGCAGCCGGCGCCGCCGCCGCCGATGATCGCGAGTTCCGCCTCCAGCACGGTCATGACGCGGCCCGCATCGGGATCGGCTTCACCGGCGGCTGGGCACGGAGCGCGCCGACCCTGGCGACGCTGT
>JADYYZ010000577.1 GCA_020853405.1 Acetobacteraceae bacterium | reverse complement strand
CGAGATCACCGGCACGTTCGACGAGCATGTGGCCCAGGCGCTGGCCGCGATCCGGGCGGAAGACCGCCTGCCTGCGCATATCGACCAGCTCAGGCAGACGGTGCAAAGCCAGGCAGCACGCGCACCCTCCTGCGCGCGCGCCACCGCCTCGGGCCTTGGCGGCATCGCAACGAACGCGGCACTGGTCGCACTGCTCGAGCTTGCGAGCGCGCCGGACAGCGCGGTTCAGAACGCGGCGTGGGTCGGCATGGCGGCGCTCCCCAGCCCGCTGCCGATCGAGGCAGCCGAGCGACTGGCACGGCTGCGTGACTTCATCGCGCTCCAGGCAACGGCGCTGCCGGCACCAGGGATGCATGCCGCCGTGCTCCTCTATGCCCGCATCTCCTACCTGGTCGACCGGCGGCAATGGTCGCTTGCCGCGCAGGAAGTCGATGCGCTCTGGCAGCTGCTCGGCGGGCCTTCCGACCAGTCGCCCTTGCGCCGGGCGCAGCGTGCGCTCGAGGCGCTGGCCGACGAGACCGGCCCCGCCGACCTTCAGGAGCGCGCGTTGCGCCGGGCGCTGTCGGCGATGCTGGCGCGGCCGGCGCTGGCGCCGCTCGGGCAGTGGGCCGATCGCACCCGCCAGCTCGGCCGGCTGCTCGACGTCGCCGACCGAAGCAGGCGCGAGGCCGAGCGCGCCGCCGTGCTGCGCGACCTGATGCAGGGGCCGGGCGCGGCGCGGGCGCCGGCCGCGGCGCTTGCGGTGCTGCTGACCGCCTGGGCCGCCGCCCTCGACCAGCAGGCGGCCGGCGAGGCCGCCGACCTCTGGATCACGCTGGCGACCGCGCTGGAGGAATACCGCCGCGCCGAGGCCGCGCTGGGCGAACCGATGCTCGCCTGGGCGATGCTCGCCGGCCGGGTCGGTGCGGCCACGCCGCTGGTGCGGATCGAGCCGGATCGTTGCGCGCGCGTGCTGAACACCGCGCTCGGCGGGCTGCATGCGACGCCCGACCCGGCGCGATCGATGCTGGTCGCGGCGAGCTTCTCCTGCCTTGCCCAGCCAGCGCGCGGCACCCAGCTGGCCGAGGCACTGGCGCCGCTCGCCGATGTCGCGGCAGGGGTGCGGGCCAGTGCCGCGGCCGGCATCGTCGCGGGCCTGCCGGTCGGGGATGCGGAGCCGGCGTCGGCACCGGGGGCGGTCGATCTGATCGGTTATGCCGCCGAACGCCTGAGGGCGGCAGCGAGCTCCCCCGCCGAGGCGCCCGCGCACGAGCGCATGCTGGCCCGCCATCTCGTGGCGGTCGCCTTTGCTGCCGCCGGCGACCGGCGCAGCCAGTTCGCCGCCGAGGCGGTACGCCGGGTCGGCGGCAGCCAGCTTCTTGCCGTGCTCGACGAGGCCGATGCCGGCGCCATCCCGACCAACGTGACCGTGGCGGCGCGCGAGGCGATGCGCAGCCTGTTCCCCTGGATCGAGCCGGGTGCCGCGGTGCGCAGGCTGGGGACCGAGGCGCTGCTTCCCGGCTGCGGCTACATCCATGCCGAGAACGACCCGGCGACCCTGCTGGTCGCCGCCGGCGCGGCCGGCCGCCACGTGCTGGAAATCGCCGCCGAAAGCGATGCCGAGATCGGGCTGATGCTGACGCGGCTTGGCCAGCGCCAGGCCGAGCCGGCGCCGGTGCTGCGGCTTTCCGCCAACCGCATCCTGCGGCGCATCGTGACGCTGGAGGAAGGCAGCGTGCTGGCGCTGGCCGGGGTTCCGCCGGCAACCTGCGCGAGCCTGCGGCCGCTGCTGCACGCCGCCCCGGGCACGCCGGTCGGTCCTGGCCTGTGGGAGGTCGCCACGCCAGGCACCCGCGGCAATGCCGTGCGCGTGCCGCTGCGGGATGCGGCCGATGCAAGGCTGCGGATCGTCTCGCTCGCCTGGGCGGATGATGCCGACCGGCCGGCGCAACCGCCGCGCCTGCGCCTCGCCGGCCCCGGCGTGCAGGAACTGGCGCGGGACTATGCGGTGGCCCAGGTGTTCCGCGTGCTGGGGCCCGCGGACGTGCGCGGCGCGCTGGCGGGCGGGCGGACGCTGCTGATCGATGTCGCGGCACTGCCCATGGCCGACCAGGCTCCCGGCACAGTCGGGCTGTCGCTCGACGCCACGGCGCCGGAACGCTGGTTCCGCATCGTCGTGCCGGCGGGCGCGCATCTTCGTGCCGAGACCCAGGGCCTGTCGGAGCATGCCGATACGGTCCTGACACTCTACGATGAGAGCCTGAAGCAGCTGGCGAGCGACGACGATGGCGGCACCGGGCGGGCCTCGCTGATCGAGCGCGATGCGCCGGCCGGCCAGGACACGACCTACCTGCTGCAGGCGATCAACCTCGACGAGGGTTACCCGGAGGGCGCGGTGCGGTTCGAGCTCGCGGTCACGATCGGCCAGGCGTCGGCCGGCGCCGGGCGGTAGCGGGCGGCGCTACCTGCGCCCGAACAGTTTCTCCAGTGCCGCGCGGTCGAGCCTGATCCAGGTCGGGCGGCCGTGGCTGCAGGTGTGCGCGTTGGGCGTCGATTCGATCTGGCGCAGCAGCGCATCCATCTCCGCCCCGTTCAGCCGCCTTCCCGCGCGCACGCTGCCATGGCAGGCGAGCCGCGCCAGCGCGCGATCGAGCCGTGCCGCGAGCGGGGCGGCAACGTCCTCCTCCAGCGCGTCCGCGGCATCCTGCAGCAGCCGCGACGGATCGGCGCCGGCGAGCAGGGCAGGCACCTCGCGCACCAGCACCGCGCCGGGGCCGAACGGCTCGATGCCAAGCCCCAGGCGGGCGAGCGGCACCGCCTGTTCCAGCAGCACCGGTGCACGCGACCCGAGCTCGACCACCACGGGCACCAGCAGCGCCTGGCGCGCGACGCCGCCGACCGCCAGCGCATCGGCCAGGCGCTGGTGCGTGATGCGTTCGTGCGCGGCGTGCTGGTCGACCAGCACCAGCGCGCCATCTGCCGTCTCGGCGACGATGTAGGTGGAAAGCACCTGCGCCAGCGCCGCGCCCAGCGGGTGCTCCGGCGCGGATACCGGGGTGGGCGCCGAGGTGGGCGCCGAGGCAGGAGTCGGCGCCGGATCGCGCGCCAGCGCCAGCACGCCCCGCCCGGACGGCGCCAGCGGCAGCGGCAGGGTCGCGTCGGCAAGGCCCGCCTGCGCCGGCGGACTGCCCGGCCCTGCTCGCGGATGCACCAGCGCGAGCGCGGGGCGGATCGGCCCAGGCCGGATCGGCGCAGCGCGGATCGGTGCAGCAGGGCGGGGCGGCAGGGCGGTGCCGCCAAATGCCATGCGCAGCGCCGAGATCACGAAGCCCCGCACATGATCGGGGGCGGCGAAACGCACCTCGGCCTTGGCCGGGTGCACGTTCACGTCGACTTCCTCGGCCGGCAGGTCGAGGAACAGGGCCGCGATCGGGTGGCGGCCGGCCTCGATCAGCCCCTGGCAGGCGACGCGCAGCGCCACCTTCAGCAGCTTGTCCGCGACCGGGCGGCGGTTCACGAACAAATGCTGTTCGGCCGCCGAGGCACGCGAGAGCGTCGGCGGCGAGACGAGGCCGGAGAGCCGCATGCCCTCGCGCACCGCGTGCAGCTTGATCAGCGCGCCGGCCTCCGCCAGCAGGCGGGCCTGCCGCTCGGCCTCGGTCTCCGAAGGCGCGGCGAGGAGCTGGCGGCCCTCCAGCGTCACGACGAAGCCGACTTCGGGATGCGCCATCGCCAGCGTGCGGGCGATCTCGGCGGCGGCGGCGCCTTCGCTGCGCGTGCTTTTGAGGAATTTCAGGCGCGCCGGCACGGCGGCGAACAGGTTCTCGACCGAAACCCGCGTGCCGGAATTGAGCGCGGCCGGCGCGACCGGCCCCACCCTGCCGTGTTCGACCACGATCGCCGCGCCATCGCTGCCGCGCGGGCGGCTTGCCAGCGTAAGCCGCGCCACCGCCCCGATCGCCGCCAGGGCCTCGCCGCGGAAGCCGAAATGCCTGAGACCCACCAGGTCGTCGCCAAGAATCTTGCTGGTGGCGTGGCGGGCGACCGCCAGTTCGAGGTCGGCGGCGGCGATGCCGGCGCCGTCATCCTCGACCACGATCCTGCCGATACCGCCGCCTTCCAGCGTCACCGCGATGCGGCCGGCGCCTGCATCCAGCGCGTTCTCGACCAGTTCCTTGACCACCGCGGCCGGGCGCTCCACCACCTCGCCGGCGGCGATCCGGTCGGCCAGTTCGGGCGGGAGGAGCCGGATGCTCATTTGCCGGCCTCAGGCGCCGGCGCGCGCTCCGCGCGCTTGGCTCGCGCCATCTGGCGCGCCGGCCATTCGGCCGGGCGGCGCGCTGCCGCGCGCCGACGGCTCACGCTTCACCTCGCAGATTCCGGAAGCTCGCGATCAGTGCCACGGTCGAGGCATCATGGCTGCCGATCGCTGCCCCGGGCGCGAGTTCGGCGAGCACCGGCCCGGCCAGCGCCTTGCCGAGCTCGACCCCCCACTGGTCGAACGGGTTGATCCCCCAGAGCGCGCCAAGCGAGGCGACCTTGTGCTCGTAGAGCGCGACCAGCGCGCCGAGCGTCCGGGCATCGAGCGTGCGGTACAGCAGGAACAGCGAGGGCCGCTCGCCGGGGAAGGCGCGGTGCGGCGCAAGCCTTCGCGCCTCCGCCTCGTCCATGCCGGCGGCCAGCATTTCGGCCAGCGCCGCCGCCTCGGTCTTGCCGGCGAGCAGCGCCTCGCTCTGTGCGATCGCGTGCGCGGCGAGGATCCGGTGGTTGTCGGCCAGGGAATGGCCAGGCACCGCGGCGAGCAGGAAATCGACCGGGATCACCCGCGGCCCCTGGTGCACCAGCTGCATGAAACTGTGCTGCGCGTTGGTGCCCGGCTCGCCGAACACGACTGTGCCGGTGGGGTAGCCGACCAGGTTGCCATCGACGGTCACGCGCTTGCCGAGCGATTCCATCTCGAGCTGCTGGAGGTGGGCGGCAAAGCGCGACAGCCGCTGGTCATAGGCCAGCACCGCGCGCGCGGGGTAGTCGAGGAACGTCGCGTGCCAGAGTTCGACCAGCGCCATCAGGAGCGGCAGGTTTTCGGCGTCGGGTGCCGCGCGGAAGTGCTCGTCCATCGCGCGCGCCCCTTGCAGCAGGGCAGCGAATTTTTCCCAGCCCAGTGCGAGTGCGATGGAAAGCCCGATCGCCGACCACAGCGAGAACCGCCCGCCGACCCAGTCGCGGAAGCCGAAGGTGCGCGATTCCGGTATGCCGAAGGCGGCGACCGCGCGGGCATTGGTGGAGAGGGCGCAGAATTTTTCGCCGACCGCGCTCTCGCCGAGCCGGTCCGCGATCCAGGCCCGCGCGACCGCGGCGTTGGCCATCGTCTCCTGCGTCGTGAAGGTCTTTGACGCAATCAGGACCAGGGTGCGCGCGGGATCGAGTTCTTCCAGCAGCGGCAGGATCGCCGCGCCATCGACATTGCCGACGAAGTGCGCGCGCAGCGGATCGGCGGGGGTTGCCAGTGCCCGCACCACCATGGCAGGCCCGAGGTCGGAGCCGCCGATGCCGATATTCACGACGTCGGTGATGTGTCTCGCTTCGTGGGTTCTGCGCACGAAGTCCCGCATGCGGGCAAGCGTTGCCGCGACCTCGGCCGAGGCGTCCTCGCCCGCCGCGCGGAAGCCGCCCTCGCCGCGGAGCGCCACGTGCAGGGCGGCGCGCCGTTCGGTGCCGTTCACCGGAGCACCCGCGAACATTTTCTCGCGGAAGCCGGCGACGTCCTGCGCGCGGGCAAGGGCGAGCAGGGCAGCCAGCGTATCGGCATCGATCGAGGTCTTGGAGAAATCGAGCCTTATGCCGCAGGCGCTGCGGGTGAAGCGCTGGGCGCGCGCGGGGTCGGCAGCGAACTTGTCGCGGATGGTGCGCGCGGCAGGGGCGGCAGCGAGTGCCGCGAGTGCCTGCCATTGCGGCAGGGTGCTGGGAAGCGCCATGGGATGGAGTCGTGCCACCCGGGCATTATCGCCGGGTGAAGGGGGGTGGGGGAAGGCTGTAAGGCAT
>JADYYZ010000576.1 GCA_020853405.1 Acetobacteraceae bacterium | reverse complement strand
CGCTGGCTGCGCGCACCACCCGAGCAGCTGCCGCCGCTTTCGCACCGGGCGACGATGGCCGGCAGCATGCGCTTCACGACGCCGGAGATCTCCGAACTCGACCGCCGCATCGCGGAAGCCGCGGAGACGGTGGCAGAGCGCGAGCGCGAGGTTTTCGAATCGCTTGCCGCCGCCGCCGCCGCCGATGCCACCGCGATCGCCGCCGCCGCCGCGGCACTCGCCGCGATCGACGTCGCGGCCGCACTTGCCGAACGCGCCGCCGAGGGCGGCTGGTGCCGCCCGGCGCTGAGCGAGGATGCCGCGTTCGCGATCGAGGCCGGGCGCCACCCGGCGGTCGAGGCGGCCCTGTCGCGCCAGGGCGAGCCGTTCGTCGCCAATGACTGCGACCTGTCGCCGGCACGGCGGCTGGTGCTGCTGACCGGCCCCAACATGGCGGGGAAATCCACCTACCTGCGCCAGAACGCGCTGATCGCGGTGCTGGCGCAGGCAGGCTCGTTCGTGCCGGCGCGGTCGGCCCGGATCGGCATCGTCGACCGCCTGTTCAGCCGGGTCGGCGCCGCCGACGACCTGGCGCGCGGCCGCTCCACCTTCATGGTGGAAATGGTCGAGACCGCCGCCATCCTGAACCAGGCGGGGCCGCGCAGCCTGGTGATCCTGGACGAGATCGGGCGCGGCACCGCCACCTGGGACGGGCTGGCGCTCGCCTGGGCGGCGACCGAGGCGCTGCACGACCGCAATCGCTGCCGCACCCTGTTCGCCACCCATTTCCACGAACTTGCAGCACTGTCCGGGAGGCTGCCGGCGCTGGCGCTTTCGACCATGCGGGTCAAGGAGTTCCGGGGCCGCGTGGTGTTCCTGCACGAGGTCGGGCCAGGGGCCGCCCCCGCCAGCTACGGCATCCACGTCGCCGAACTGGCCGGGGTGCCGCCTTCCGTGGTCGGGCGCGCACGTGCCGTGCTGGCAGCCCTGGAGGAGCGCGCCCGCGGCCTGTCGCCGCTGGCCGAGGAGATGCCGCTGTTCGCCGCCGGCCACCAGCATGCCGCCACGCCGGCAACCGCTCCGCCGGCCGAGCCGGGGCAGCTGCGGCGGCGGATCCTGGAGGTCGATCCCGACAGCCTGACCCCGCGCGAGGCACACGCGCTGGTCTGCGAACTGCGCGCGCTTGTGCAGCAATCGTGATGCACAACCGGCCTATTGTGCGGGTTTCGCTATCTCGCACCCGCGAAATGCGTATAACCTTCGCCCGATGGATGGTGTCATGAAGGGCTCGCGATCGGGGGCGCCTGCCGGGCGCGGGGTGTGCGCCGATGCCGAGATCACTGCCGAGCTGGCCAGGCTCTCGGCGCTTCATGGCGGGCCGCCGCCGCGCGAGGAGGTGGTGCTGCTGTTCCGCCGGCGGCTGTCGGCGGTGCGCGGGGAAATCCGCACCGAGTTCGAAGCAGGCACCAGCGGGCTTGTCGCCGCGCGGCGGCTGGCCGGCCACCTCGACGGGCTGGTCGCGGCGCTGCACCACCACGCCACCGAGCAGGTGTTCCCGGCCGGCGTCCGCTCGGCGGCCGAGCATGTCGCGCTGGTCGCCACCGGCGGCTATGGCCGCGGCGTGCTGGCGCCGTTCAGCGACGTCGACCTGCTGTTCCTGACGCCGTGGCGCGAGACCCCGCGCCACGAGCAGGTGGTCGAGTACATGCTGTACCTGCTCTGGGACCTCGGCCTCGCGGTCGGGCACGCGACCCGCTCGGTCGAGGAGTGCCTGCGCCAGGCGCGTGCCGACCTGACCGTGCGCACGAGCCTGCTCGATGCGCGGTTCCTGGCCGGCGACACCGAGGTGGCCGAGGAGTTCGCGACCAGGTTCCGTGACGATTGCATCGCCGCGGGGGCGGCCGGCTTCATCGCCGGCAAGCGCGCCGAACGCACCGCGAGGCACCAGAAATTCGGCGACAGCGCCTATCTGGTCGAGCCCAACATCAAGGACGGTACCGGCGGGCTGCGCGACCTCCAGACCCTGTACTGGGAGGCACGCTACGTGCTGGGCGTCTCCGGCCTCGCCGGCGAACCCGGCAACGGGACGGGTACCGCCAATGGCGGCGCCAGCCTGATCACCGAGGCCGAGGAGAAGGCCTATGCGCGGGCGCTCGATTATCTGTGGTCGGTGCGGTTCCACCTGCACTACGCCACCGGCCGCGCCGAGGAGCGCCTGACCTTCGACCTGCAGCCGGTGATCGGCGCCCGGATGGGCTATACGCGCCACGGCAGCACCGCAGGCGTCGAGCGCTTCATGAAGCACTATTTCCTGACCGCGCGCGAAGTCAGGCGGCTGACCATGGTGCTGGAGCCGATGCTCGACCGGCTGGCCCGCGGCGCGCCCGCGCTGGCGCCGGAGACGACCCCGGCACTGGCCGCCGCCGGCTTCGCGCTGGAGGATGCACGGCTCGTGCTGGCACCGGGCAGGAGTTTCGCCGACGAGCCGATCCTGATGTTCCGCTGCCTGGTCGCCGCCCGCACCACCGGGCGCGAGCTGCACCCGATGACGCTGCTCGCCCTGATGCGCGAGGCCCGGCGCGTGGTCGGGCTGCGCGACGATGCCGAAGCCAACGGCCTGTTCCTCGACCTGCTGGCCGGGCCGTTCGGTGCCGCGGCCGGGCACCGCGCCGATGGCGCCGACTGGCTGCGCGTGATGAACGAGACCGGCCTGCTTGGCCGCTTCATCCCGGACTGGGGCCGCATCATCGGCCAGATGCAGTTCGACACCTACCACCTGTTCACGGTCGACGAGCACACGATCGAGGCGATCGCGGTGCTGAACCGGCTCGAGCGCGGCGAGCTCGACGCCATCGCTCCCGTCTCCGCCTCGCTGATCGGCCAGCTGCAGTCGCGCCGGGCGCTCTATGCCGCGATGCTGCTGCACGACATCGCCAAGGGCCGCGGCGGCGACCATTCCGAGCTCGGCGCCGAGATCGCAAGCCAGCTTGGCCCCCGCCTCGGGCTGTCCGCCGAGGAGACCGAGACCGCGAGCTGGCTGGTGCTGAACCACCTCGTGCTGTCGCAGACCGCCTTCAAGCGCGACATCGAGGACGCCAAGACCATCATCGACCTTGCCGACCTGGTGCAGAGCCCGGAACGGCTGCGGCTGTTGCTGGTGCTGACGGTGGCCGACATGCGCGCGGTCAACCCGCGGGTGTGGAACAACTGGAAGGCGACGCTGCTGCGCGAGCTCTATTGGCGGGTGGCCGAGGTGCTGGCCGGCGGGCTCTCGGTCGGCGAGCGCGACGTTCGGGTCGAGCGCGCGCGCCAGGCGCTCGCCGCCCAGCTCGATGGCTGGCCGCAGGCCGACATCGACGCCTTCCTGGCGCTCGGCTACGGGCCGTACTGGCTTGCCTTCGACCCCGCCACGCACGCCCGCCACGCCGCGCTTACGCGCGAGGCGGCAGCGACCGGCCAGGGCCTCTTGGTCGATACCCGGCCGATGCCGGCCCGCGGCGTCACCGAGGTCACGGTCTATACCCAGGACCACCCCGGCCTGTTCAGCCGCATCGCCGGCAGCCTCGCGGTCGCCGGCGCCAGCATCGTCGATGCCCGCATCCACACCATGACCAACGGCATGGCGCTCGACACCTTCTGGGTGCAGGACGTCTCGGGCGGCGCGTTCGAATCGCCGCACCGGCTGGCCCGGCTTTCGGTGCTGATCGACCAGGCGCTGTCGGGCCGGCTGAAACTCGCCGACGAGATCCGCAAGCTGCGCCCGATCAGCCCGCGGCTGCGCGGCGTGCTGATCCCGCCCAGGGTGGTGATCGACAACCATGCCTCGGCCAGCCACACCGTGGTCGAGGTGAACGCGCGCGACCGGCCGGGCCTGCTGCACGACGTCACCGCCGCGATGAGCGCCCAGGAGCTGCAGATCGCCTCGGCCCACGTCACCACCTTCGGGCTGCGCGCGGTCGATGTGTTCTACGTCAAGGATGCGTTCGGCCTGAAGATCGAGAACGAGCGCAAGCTCGCGACGCTGCGCGAGGCGCTGGAGGCAGCCCTCGCCGAGCCCGGATCGGCGGATGCGCCGCCGCCCCCACCTGCCTGACGCGCCGCCCGCCCGGCACCCTCGCGCGATGCTGAAAAGTGTCTTCACGGTCGGCGGCTGGACCGCCATCAGCCGCATCCTCGGCTTCGTGCGCGACATCCTGACCGCGGCCCTGCTCGGGGCCGGCCCGGTCGCCGATGCGTTCTTCGTCGCCCTGAAACTGCCGAACTTCTTCCGCCGCCTGTTCGCCGAGGGCGCCTTCTCGGCCGCCTTCGTGCCCGCCTTCAGCGGCACCCTGGTGAGCGAGGGCAGGGCCGAGGCGAAGGCGATCGCCGAACAGGCGCTGGCCGCGCTCGCCGCCCTGCTGTTCCTGCTCGCCCTTCTTGCCATCGTCTTCATGCCGCAGGTGATGAGCGTGCTGGCGCCGGGCTTCCGGGACGAGCCGCTGCGCTTCCAGCTGGCGGTCGAGCTCGGCCGCATCACCTTCGTCTATCTGCCGCTGATCTGTGTGGTGTCGCTGCTGACCGGCGTGCTGAACGGGCTCGACCGCTTCGCCGCCGGCGCCGCGGCACCCTGCCTGTTCAACCTGTCGCTGATCGCCGCCTTCGTGCTGGCGGGCACCGAGCCGGCGCGGCTGGCGCGGGCGCAGGCGGTGGCGGTTTCGGTCTCGGGCGGGCTGCAGCTGGTGCTGCTGGCGTGGGCGGTGGGCGCGGCCGGCATGCGGCTTGCCTTCCCGCGCCCGCGCATCACGCCGGCGGTGCGGCGGATCGCGGCCCTGATGCTGCCGGGCACGCTTGGCGCCGGCGTCACCCAGATCAACCTGATGGTCGATGTGCTGCTGGCCTCGCTGCTGCCGGCCGGCGCGGTGAGCTGGCTCTACTACGCCGACCGGGTCAACCAGCTGCCGCTCGGGGTGATCGGCATCGCGCTCTCCACCGCGCTGCTGCCGCTGCTGAGCCGCCAGGTGCGGGCCGGCGAGACCGCTTCCGCCAATGCCTCGCAGAACCGCGCGGTGGAGTTCGCCCTGCTGGTCACGCTGCCGGCCGCGGTGGCGCTGGTGGTGGCGGCGCTGCCGATCGTCGACACGCTGTTCGGTCGCGGTGCCTTCGGCGAGACCGATGCGCGGATGACGTCGCGGGCGCTGATGGCCTATGCGCTCGGCCTGCCTGCCTATGTGCTGAACAAGGTGCTGGCGCCTGCGTTCTTCGCGCGTGCCGACACCGCGACCCCGGTCAGGGTCGGCATCGCCACGGTGGTGCTGAACATCGCGCTGGCGCTGGTGCTGATCCGGCCGCTTGGCCATGTCGGGCTGGCGCTGGCGACCGCGATCGCCGCCATCGCCAATGTCGTGGCGCTGTGGCTGACGCTGCACCGGCGCGGCCATTTCCGCCTCGATCCGCGGCTGGCGCGGCGCCTGCCACGGATCGCGCTCGCGAGCCTCGGCATGGGCATCGTGCTGTGGGCGGGCGAGTCGCTGTTGTGGGCGCCGGCGATGGCGACCGGCGTGCGCGGCCTGCGCTGGGCCGGGCTTGGCCTGCTGATCGCGCTCGGGCTTGGCAGCTACGCCGCCGCCGCGCTGGCGCTGGGGGCGGCGCGACTCGACGAGGTCAGGGGGCTGCTGCGGCGAAGCCGGGGTTGACCCGCCCGGCGTCTGCCGCGATACGCGCCGCCCATGCAGCGCGTTTTCTCGGGCGTCCAGCCCACCGGCAACCTTCACCTTGGCAACTATCTCGGCGCGATCCGCAACTGGGTCGCGCTCCAGCACGACCACGACTGCGTCT
>JADYYZ010000575.1 GCA_020853405.1 Acetobacteraceae bacterium | reverse complement strand
GACCGCGGCGGCGAGGGCTGGGTCGGGCTGCCCCGCACCGGCGGGCACGTGGTCACCGGCGTCAGCGACCTGCCGCTGATGCCGCCCTGGCTCGCGCTGCTGCTGGTGCTGTCGGTGCTGCTGCTGGCCTGGCGGCGCGAGAGCGGCTGAGCGCCTGCCCCGGCCCGCCGTGCGGGGGCGTGCCACCATCCCGCCTTCATGCCGCCCAGCTCGTTGCCTACATTTTCCGCATGCGCGCCGCAGCCGCTTTCCTGTTCCTGGTCGGGCTTTCGGCCTGCGCCGACCCCGGCCCGTCCTATCTCGACCAGCTGAACATGCTGGTCGGCCGAAGCGAGGACCAGGTGATCGCGGCACTCGGCGCGCCCGACCGCGTCTACCAGACCGACGACGCGAGATTCCTGGGCTGGACCAGCGTCCAGACCCGCTGGGTGCCGGGCGGCTACTGGCCCGGATTCGGCCCCTATCGCCGGCACTATCCCGGCGGCATGGGGTACTGGGCACCCGACCGTTACATTCAGGCCCAGTGCGTGACCACGGCGACCTTCCGGGGCGGCCGGGCGCAGGGGTTCTCGCTGAACGGCGACTGCCCGCGATGATGCTGCCGGTGGCGCCGGCGCGGGTAATGGCCTATCTCGCGGGTAATGGCCTATCTCGCGGGTAATGGCCTATCTCGCGGGTAATGGCCTATCTCGCGGGTTATGGCCTATCTGCTGGGGCCTGGAAATGGCACCGGCTGAACGTGGGGTTCGCATGGCTCGACTGATGGCGCGCGTGCTGGCGGTGGCGCTTCTGAGCGCACCGCTGCCCGGGCTTGCGCAGGCGCCGCCGGCGTCGGCGCCGGCGGGCGCTGCCCCTCCGGCCGGCGCGGCGGCCGGTGCGGCCGCCGGTCCCGGCGGGCGGGCCGCGGTGCCGGCCGGCACGCCGACCGAGCAGCTGTTCGATGCGATCGCGCTCGGCAATATCGAGATCGTGCGCGATGCGATCGGACGCGGCGCCAACCTGAACGCGCGCAACGTGCTGGGCCAGCGGCCGGTCGATCTGGCGATCGATGTCGGGCGGAGCGACATCGCCTTCCTGCTGCTCTCGATGATGCGCGCGGGCCAGCCCGACCGCGCTGCCCTGCCGCCGGCCGCGGCGGTGCCGCCGGCACGTCCGGCCGGCCGCGGCCGCCAGGATCAGGCCACGGTGACGGCGCCGGCGGCGCCGCCGCGGCACGCGACGCTCTGGCGCAACGACGGCGGCACGCCGCAGCCCGATATCGGGTTCCTGGGCTTTGATGCCTCGCGTACCGAGTTTTCGCGCCCGCCCGCGGGCGGCCGGCCCGGCGCCCCGCGCCGCGGCGGATAGAGGAGGTTTCAGCCCGCCGGCGGGTCGGTCGTCTGGCCGTGCGCGCGCTCGACCGCGACCCATTGCTGGATCAGCGCGTGGCCGACCGCAAGCAGCGTCGGGCCGAGGAACAGGCCGAGGAAGCCGAACGCGATCACGCCGCCCAGCACGCCAAGCAGGATCAACAGGATCGGCAGCGGCGAGCCAAGGCTGATCAGCCAGGGCCGGACGAAATTGTCGGCGCTGGAAACACCCAGGATGCCCCACGCCACGAGGAACAGCGCCCAGCCCGTATCGCCCTGGTAGAACAGCCAGACCACGCCGCCCAGCCAGGGCAGGATCGGCAGCACCGGGAACGGCGAGCCGAGCGCGGTCAGGAACCCCAGGAGCACCGGGCCAGGCACGCCGGCGATCGCAATGCCGATCGCCGCCAGCACGCCCTGGCACACGGCGGTGCCGACGATCCCCAGCACCACGCTGCGTACCGTGCCGACCGCCACCGCCATCAGCGCATCGCCCCGCGGCGTCAGCCGGCGAATGCCGCGCGCGAGCGACTCGGCCATCGCGTCGCCGTCGCGGAACAGGAAGAAGGCGATCAGCAGCGCCGCCAGCAGTTCCAGAAGCCCGTTGGCGAAGCCCATCACGATTGCGAGCCCCGCCTGCGCGAGGTCGCCGGCATAGGGGCGGACGGCCGCGCCCAGCGCCCCCAGGTCGCTGCTGATCGCCGCCCACCATTCCACGATCGAGGCACCGATCAGCGGCACCTCGGCAAGCCACGCCGGCGCCTGCGGCAGGCCGTGCTCGCGCAGGCTCTCGACCAGGGTGCGAAGGGCCGCGAGTTCGCCGGCACCGCGTGCCGCCAGCAGGCCAAGCGGCACCATCAGCAGCAGCGCCGTGCCGAGCGTCAGCAGCAGCGCGGCGCGGGTGCGGCCGATGCGCCCGGCGAGCCAGCCGAACGGCCGCCACAGCGCGGCAGCGAAGATCAGTGCCCACAGCGTCGCCGACAGGAACGGCCGCATCACCACGAAGCAGCCCGCCGCGACGATCAGCAGCGCCGCCAGCGCGACCGCCTGTTCCAGGCGCAGAGAGCGATCAGGCATCGGAACATCCCCTGGCCGGGCCGGCGGCAGCAGGCGGCCACCCGGCCATCGGCGGAATCGATGTCGGTTTCCCGCGGCCGGCGCAATCCCCCGTGCCGGGCGACAGGTTTCCCCATTGAGCGCGAAACCGGCCGTGCTAAGCATCCCCACCACGGCAGAGGGCGGCAAGCGCCGGCTGCGACATCGCGGAGGGCGGGCTGATGCTGCGGATCACACGGCAAAGCGTTCTGGCCGCCGCGGCGCTGCCGTGGCTGCTGCTTGCCTCTGCCGCGCCGGCCGGGGCCGAGGACGCGCTCGACCGCATCGCCCGCACCGGCGAGGTGCGGCTTGCGCTGCGTGGCGACGCGCCGCCCTTCAGTTCGGTGACGCCGTCGGGCGAGGTGCGTGGCTATTCGGTCGATCTGTGCGAGGCGGTGGTGGCTGAACTCGCGACCTCGCTCAACCGGGCGGTTGCGACCAAGGTGGTGCCGGTGACGGGCGCCAACCGGCTCGACACCATTGCCAAGGGCGAGG
>JADYYZ010000574.1 GCA_020853405.1 Acetobacteraceae bacterium | reverse complement strand
GGACCCGCTGATTAAGAGTCAGCTGCTCTACCAACTGAGCTATGCGCCCGCGCCAAACGCGCGGCGCGCCCTATAGCAAAGCGGTACCCCCGTAACAAGGGCCGCCCAGCCCGCAACCCGCTCACCCAGGGTGGACGGCAAACCCGCCCCGGGGCTTCTCCTCGCCGGGAAACTCGACGTCGCGGTGCACATGCACGCTCATCAGCAGCCCGAACCCAAGCATCACGGTCAGCCCACTCGACCCGCCGTGGCTGACCAGCGGCAGCGGCACCCCGCCAACCGGAACCAGGCCCATGTTCATGGCGATGTTCACGAACACGTACAGGAAGAAATTGATGATGATGCCGGCGGCCAGCAGCCGCCCGAACTGGTGGCGGCAACGCATCGCGATCGCAAGCCCATAGGCAACGATCAGCAGATTGAGCGCCATCAGCCCGAGCGCACCGACCATGCCCCATTCCTCGGCCCACAGGGTGAAGATGAAGTCGGTCTGCTTCTCGGGCAGGAAGTCGAGCTGGCTTTGCGTGCCCTGCAGCCAGCCACGCCCCCACAGCCCGCCCGATCCCAGCGCGATCTTGCTCTGGATGGTGTGGTAGCCCGCACCCAGCGGGTCGCTCTCCGGGTTCAGGAAGGTCGTGATCCGCGCCTTCTGGTAGTCCTTCAGGTGGTCGTAGGCGACCGGCAGCAGCACCGCGGCACCGCCCGCCGCCAGCAGGATCTTCCATATCCGCATGCCGGCCAGGAAGAACATCGCCCCCCCCAGCATCAGCGTGATCAGCGCGTTGCCCAGGTTGGGCTGGCGCAGGATCAGGGCTGCCGGCAGCGCCACCGCGAGCGCGGGCGGGATCAGGAACAGAGGGTTGCCCATCCGCTCCCAGCTGGCGCGGCGGAAGTAGCTGGCCAGCGCCACGCACAGGAACAGTTTCATCAGTTCGCTGGGCTGCATCTGGATCGGCCCGACATCGAGCCAGCGCTGCGCGCCCTTGCCGACCTGGCCATGCAGCGCCACCACCAGCAGCAGCCCGATGCCGATTCCGTACAGCGGCCAGGCCATGCGCTCGATCAGGCGGATATCCACCATCGCGACCGAGATCAGGATGATCAGCCCGAACGCGAAGCGAAGCGCGTGGCGGAACGCCCAGGGCTCGGGGCTGCCGCCCGCCGCGGAATAGAGCGCGGCGTAGCCGACGCCGGCCAGCAGCGCGAGCAGCAGCACGAACGGCCAGCTGACCTGGTACAGCTTCTCGGCCAGGCCCATGCCGCGCGGGGCGGAAAGGCGCCGTGCATAGGCCATCAGCGGCGGGCCATTTCAGCCGGCCTGCCCGTTGCCGCCGCCGGCGGTGCGGGTGGGCGCAGGCGGGGCGGCGGGTGCGGGCGCCCGGCGGGCGGGATCGCGCGCCAGCGCCTCGGCCATGATGTCACGTGCCACCGGTGCCGCTGCCGCCGCGCCGCCGCCGCCATGTTCGATGATCACCGCAGCGGCATACACAGGGTTGTCGACCGGGGCGTAGCAGACGAACAGCGCATGGTGGCGGTACTCCCACGGCAGCTGGTCCTGGCGCAGCCCGCGCTCGCGGTCGGCCATCGTGATGCGGCGCACCTGCGTGGTGCCGGTCTTGCCGGCCATCAGCTGGCGGTCGGGCAGGCGGCTGCCATAGGCGGTGCCGCCCTGCTCGTTCACCACCGCCACCATCGCCTCGCGCACCAGGCGCAGGTTGCGATCGGAAATGCCAATGCCTGGCCAATGCTCCGGGCGATCGCCCTTCTGGATGGTGCCGCCGATCGCGCGCGTCAGGTGCGGCTTCACGGCGCGGCCGGTGGCAAGGCGCGCCGCCATGGTCGCCAGCTGCAGCGGCGTGGTCTGGGTGTAGCCCTGGCCGATCCCATGCACCAGCGTATCGCCCTGCTGCCAGGGAATGCCGCCCGACTGCGCGAGCCGCCAGGCGCGCGTCGGCACCAGCCCGGTGCGGGCACCCGGCAGCTCGATGCCGGGCTCGACGCCAAGCCCGAAGCGGTTGCTCATCGCCGCGATCCGGTCGATCCCGACCCGGCGCGCCACCTCGTAGAAATAGACATCGCACGACGCCTTGATCGCCTGGCGCAGATCGACCCCGCCGTGCCCGCCCTTTGCCCAGCAATGGAACCGCGTGTCGCCGAGCTCGATATAGCCGGTGCAGGTCACGCGCTCGTTGGGGCCGATCAGGTTGGCCTCCAGCGCCGTCAGCGCAACCACCATCTTGAACGTGCTGCCGGGCGAGTAGAGGCCGCTGATCGCCTTGTTGGTCAGCGGCTTGCGCCGGTTCGCCATCCAGGTACGCCACTGCGCCTGCGACACCCCGCTGTTGAACACCGAGGGGTCGAACGATGGCGTGGAGGCGAGCGTCAGGACCTCGCCGTTGCGCGCATCCATCACCACCGCGGCGGCACTTTCCGCTGCCATGCGCCGCATGGCGAAGCGTTGCAGCGCGAGGTCGATCGACAGCGTCACATCGAGCCCGGGCGTGCCTTCCTGGCGCGCCAGTTCGCGGATCACGCGCCCGACCGCGTTGACCTCGAGCTGGATCGCGCCGGCCTTGCCGCGCAGCACGTGGTCGTGCACGCGCTCGATCCCGGCGCGGCCGATGCGGATGCCGGGCAGCATCAGCAGCGGATCGTCATCGGCCTGCACGTCGGCCTCGGCCGGCGGGGCGACATAGCCCAGCACGTGCGCCAGCTCCTCGCCATAGGGATAGAGCCGGGTCTGGCCGCGATCGACCAGGATGCCGGGCAGGTCGGGCGCATTGACCTCGATCCGGGCCATGTCCTCCCAGGTCAGGAACTCGCGCACGGCCACCGGCACGAACCGGCGGTTGCGCCGGCTGTCGCGCTCGATGCGGGCGCGCTCGGCCTCGGTCAGCGGCACCAGGGCGTTGAAGGTGGCAAGCGTCGCCGCGATGTCGGGCGTCTGTTCGGCCACCAGCAGTACGCGGAAATTCTCCTGGTTGGCCGCCATCGGCGTGCCGTGGCGGTCGAGCAGGCGCCCGCGCGGCGGCGCGACCAGCCGGAGCGAGATGCGATTCTCCTCGGCCAGCGTGACGTATCGCTCGGCCTCGACCACCTGCAGCTGATAGAGCCGGCCGCCCAGCAGCGCCAGCAGCCCGACCTGGCCGCCGCCCAGCAGCAAGGCGCGGCGGGTGAAGCGGCCACGGATCGAGGTCTCGCGCCGGGCCACTCAGCCCTCCAGCGCGGCGAGCCAGCGGTCGGCCCGGCCCATCACGAAGGCCAGCGCCGGATAAAGCCCGACCGTCAGCGCCCATTGCAGCAGCACGGGCTCGGCCGGCATCGGCCAGAACGACAGCAGCGAGGTCAGCGCCCAGGTGAGCGCGAGCGTCAGCGCCGAGAACGGCACGAACAGCAGCCAGCCGGCAAGGGCCGACTGCCTGGCCAGCATCCGCCGGTTGGCATCGACGAGGCCCGCGAGCAGCAGCAGCGTCAGCGACGAGACGCCGAGCGGTGCGGCGCCGAGAAGGTCGGCGAGCACGCCGATCGCGAACACCGTCGCCGGCGGCACCAGGGCGGGCCGCCAGATCGACCAGAAATACACGATCGGCACGGCGAAGGCGGGTGCCAGCCCACGCAGGCCGGGCAGGCCAAGCGGCACCGCCGACAGCACCAGGAGCAGCACCGCCAGCATGCTGGGCAGCGCTGCCCGGGCCGCCCGGTCAAGCCGCTGGAGGAGCGAGGCGCGTGGCGTCATCGGGGCCGGCCGCTCAGGGCTGCCGGCGCCTGGCCGGCGGCTCGGGGCGTGCCACCGATTCCGGCGGCAGGATGCCCGACAGGCCGAAATCGAACACGCGCACCATCTCCAGCCGGTCGAGGTCGGCAGCGGGGGCGACCTCGAGGCCGCCGCGGCCTTCGACCACGATGCCCACCGGCAGCCCGGGCGGGAAGGCGTTGGCCTGGGCAGCGGTGACGATGCGATCACCCGGCCGCGGCGGCTCCGACCCGTCGAGCCAGTGGGCAAGCCGCGGACGCGGGCCGTTGGTGCCGGTCAGCATGGCGGTGGCGCGGGTGCGTTCGACCATCACCGGAATGCGGCTGTTGAGGTCGGTGATCAGCATGATCCGGGCCGAGCGGCTGCCGACATCGGTGATGCGGCCGACCAGCCCGGTGGCATCGACCGCCACCTGGCCGCGCGCGACCGGGGTCTGCGGGCCGGTTGCGATCAGTACCGCCCGGGCATAGGCGCCGCCCGAGTCGGCCACCACCTTGGCGGTACGGAAGGTGCCCCTGGCTTCGGGCACGAAGCCGAGCTGGGCGCGCAGCTGCACGACCTCGGTCTCCAGCCGCAGGGCTGCGTTGTGCCATTGGCGGAGCCGGGCGTTCTCCTCGCGCAGGCGGGCGTTCTCAGTGCGCAGGCTGATCAGCTCCTGGACCTCCTCGGCGACGTCGCGCACCGACCTGGCCGGTTCGGCCAGCACGGCATAAAGCGGCGTCAGCAGGTCGGAGAGCCGGGTGCGCATGCGCTCGGCCAGCAGCGCATCGGCCTTGCCGAGCAACATCAGCGCAAACGACGCAGCCACCAGCAACGGCAGCACGAGCCGTGCAAGCGCCTGCCGGAGCGGCACGCTGAGGCGGATCAAGGGGGACCTTCCACTCCTGTGGGCGTCAGTCTGCGTCGGCGGAAATTACGCATCGGTTGCCAAGGAGTCGATGCGGATGCGCGCAGGGCCCGCGCCGGGTGGCGCGGCCCTGGCCTGCGGCGGCGGCGCGGCTGGAACCGGCCGGGCGGGAGGCAGCGGCCGGGTTCAGCCTGGGCAGCGGCATCCTTGCCGCCGCCCCGCTGCCGAGGGCCGCCGGCGGCTCAGGGAACGCCGACCAGCACGTCGCTCGCCTTGATCACGGCGATCGCCCTCGCCCCTGGCTTCAGCCCCAGCTCCTCGACCGCGTTGTTGGTGATGCTGGAGGTCACGGCAATGCCGCTGCCGATATCGATCGTCACATGGCTGGTGGTTGCCCCCTTGGTCACCGCGGTGACGGTGCCGGGGAACTGGTTGCGGG
>JADYYZ010000573.1 GCA_020853405.1 Acetobacteraceae bacterium | reverse complement strand
GGGTCGTCGCCGTTCACCGCCATCATGAAGTCCTTCTGGTTGATGGCAGGCAGGATGGCGCGGCGGATCGCCGGGTTGTCGAACGGCGGCTGCAGATGGTTGAAGCGCAGGATGCCGGGCAGGCCGACCGGATCCTGCTGGGTTACCTCGATGTTGCGGTTGCGCGCCAGCAGCGGCAGCAGGTCGGGTGTCGGCTGTTCCCACCAGTCGATCTCGCCGGCCTGCAAGGCAGCACCCGACGTGCCGCCATCGGGGATGATCCGCCATTCGATGCGGTCGAAATGCGTGATCTTCGGCCCCGCCGTCAGGCTGGGCTCGCCGCCCTGGCGCGGCACATAGGCGTCGTTGCGGGAAAACGTCAGGATGCTGCCGGGCACCCATTCGCTGCGGATGAACCGATAAGGGCCGCTGCCGACGAAATCGTCGACCTGCTTGAACGGGTCGGTCCTGGCGATCCGTTCGGGCATGACGAACGGCACGTTGCTGCTCGGCTTGCCGAGTGCGGCGATCAGCAGCGGGTAGGGCCGCTTCAGCTTGATCGTGAATTTGCGGTCGTCGACCACCTGCATGGCATCGAGCGCCGCATCCAGCCGCTGGCCCATCGCGTCGCGCTTGGACCAGCGCGCGATCGAGGCGATGCAGTCGGCGGCGCGCACCGGTTCGCCATCGTGGAACTTCAGGCCGGGCCTGAGCGTGATCTCATAGACCAGGCCGTCGGGACTGACGGTATGGCCTTCTGCCATCTGCGGCTCGATCTGGAACTTCGAGTTCGAGGCGAACAGCGTGTCCCAGACCAGGTAGCCGAAATTGCGCGTGACATAGGCGGTGGTCCAGATCGGATCGAGGCTGCCCGGGTTGGCGTGCGGCACCATGCGCATCAGGCGCTGGCTGGCCGCGCCCTGCGCGATCGCAGGCGCGGCGAGCGGTACGAATGGCGCGGCCGTCGCGGCGGCCAGCAGGGTGCGGCGACGCATCGGTGGTCTCCCCACAAAATGTCTCCCTGGTCAATGTCGCAGCGCATGGGCGCCGGTGCAAGCACCCTGCCCGGCAGAGGCCGCCGCCACGGCCGGGCAGACCGCGCGGCGGCGGGGGGGCCGCGTCAGGTCCTGGAGACGTTCCAGAACAGCGGCATCGGCCCCTTCAGGATGCCGGTGATGTTGCGGCGGAAGGCGAACGGGATGAAGAACTGCCCGGTCGGCACGTAGGGCAGGTCCTGCAACGCCACCAGCTGCATCTCCTCGCAGATCTTCTGCTGCGCGGCCTCGTCGGGGGCGACGAACCAGGCATCGCGCAGTTCCTCCAGTCGCGGGCTGGTCGGCCAGCCGAACCAGTTGCCGGGGCCCGTGCCGTTGCCGCGCAGCGACAGGTGTGCTGCCGGGTTGGCGTGATCGAATCCCGCCCACCAGGTGTGGAACAGGCTCCAGCCGCCCTTCTCGACCGGCTCGCGCGAGGCGCGGCGCTGCACCACGGTGCCCCAGTCGGTCGCGACATAGTCGAGGTTCATGCCAAGTTTGCGTACCAGCTCGCCGGTCACCTGGCTTTGCGCATGGGTGATCGGGATGTCGGTCGCGGCGATCAGCACCACCTTCTCGCCGTTGTAGCCTGCCGCCGCCAGCGCCTTCTTCGCCGCCTCGATGTCGCGCGGCCCCTTCAGTGCATCCAGCCCCTTGTCGCTCGCCATCGGCGTGCCGGGGGTGAAAAAGCCGGCGTAGCGCCAGAGCGCCTGGTCGTCGCCGACCACCGCCTGCATGTAGTCGGCCTGGTTCATCGCCATCGCCAGGGCGCGGCGGATCGCCGGATTGTTGAACGGCGGCTGCAGGTGGTTGAAGCGCAGGATGCCGATCTCGCCCAGCGGATTCATCTGCTCGAGCGTGATGTTGCGGTCGCGCTTCAGCAGCCCGAACAGGTCGGCGAGCGGGGTTTCCCACCAGTCCACCTCGCCCGACTGCAGTGCGGCCGCGGCGGTCGCGGCATCGGGGATGATGCGCCATTCGATGCGCTCGAACCGTGCGTGCTTGCCGCCCGAGACCCAGTCCGCCGCCTCGGCGCGCGGCTGGTAGTCGGCGTTCCTGGTCCAGACCGCCAGCGCGCCCGGGTTCCATTCGTCGCGCTTGAAGCGGAACGGCCCGCTGCCGATCACATCCTCGGGCTTGATCTGGGTGTTGGGGTCGGTGCTGGCGACCCGTTCGGGCATGATGAAGCACACGTTGCTGGCCGGCTTGCCCAGCGCGAACAGGGTCAGCGCGAAGGGTTCCTTCAGCCGGATCTCGAAGCGGCGGTCGTCCAGCACGCGATACTCGTCGACCATGGTGGCGAGCTTCTGGCCGATCGCGTCGCGCACCGCCCAGCGCTTGATGCTGGCCACGCAGTCGCGGCTCAGCACCGGCGTGCCGTCGTGGAATTTCAGGCCCGACCGCAGCGTGATCGTGTAGACCTTGCCGTCCTGCGACAGCGTGTGGCCCTCGGCCATCTGGGGCTGCGGGCGGAACTGCGAATCCAGCCCGAACAGCGTGTCCCACACCATGAAGGCGCCGTTGCGGGTGATGTAGGCGGTGGTCCAGATCGGATCGAGCACGGTCAGGTTGGCGTGCGGCACCACGCGCAGCACGCCGCGCGCGGCAGCTTGCGCGAGCGCCGGCCGTGCGAGGCCGGTTGCGGTGGCGGCAGCGACGGCGCCCGCTGCCATGGCATTGCGACGTGTGATCATGACGTTTCTTCCTCCCCTTGTTGCCGACGGATCGTTGCCGATGGATCGGTGCCCGCCGCTACGACGGCGCGTAGCCGAACGCAAGTGCCGGTGCCTCGGCGGTCTCGACCCAGATGCTCTTGGCGGCGGTATATTCCGCGATCGCCTCCTGGCCCGAGGAGCGGCCGAAGCC
>JADYYZ010000572.1 GCA_020853405.1 Acetobacteraceae bacterium | reverse complement strand
GGAGTTCCTGAAGCGCTTCGCGGCGCTGCTGCGGGCAGCACCCGGCGCCCGCCAACACGGTGCCTATGCGCGCGCGGCACTGCCGCGGCTGGTCGCCGATGCCGACTGGGTGGTGGTGCCGTCGCTGTGGTGGGAGAACGCGCCGCTGGTGATCCAGGAGGCGCATCGCCACCGCCGGCCGGTGATCACCGCCGATATCGGCGGCATGGCGGAGATGGTGGCCGACGGTACCGACGGCCTGCTGTTCCGCGCCGGCGATGCGCGGGCGCTTGCCGATGTCATGAAGCGCGCCGCCGGCGACCCCGTTCTGTGGCAGCAACTGGTGCAGGGGATCCGGCCGCCGATGGAAGTCGAGGCGGCGGCCGACCGGCACCTCGCGTTGTACGAGGCACTGCGCCGGCAGGTCGCCCGCCCCGCGCGCCGGGCGGCACGACCACGCAAGCAGCCGGGTGCCGCGCGGAGAGAGGCGGCATGAGCGCCCAGCCCGCCTTCGCCCCCGCCTTGGCGCCCGCCCTGGCCCCCGCGCCGATCGCCATGCAGCCGGCGGCGAACGCGCCGGCCGCCTTGCGTGCCGCGCGTGCCACCGGCGGCGCCATCATTTCCGCCTGTCCGGTATCGCGCGACGCCGCCGTGCTGTTCGGCTGGCATGGCGCGCGCATGCCACGCCAGGGCCAGGCCCTGTTGCAGGCCGAGGCCGAGACGGCGAGGGGGGTCTTCCGCCTGCATGCCTGGCGGCGCGATGACGCGGGAACCGCCTGGTTCATCGCCGCCGTGCAGGTGCGCGAGCAGCGGTCGATGCCGAAGGGCGCGGTGCTCAGCATCGCGCATGCCGGCGGGCCCGGCATCGTGCTCGGCACGCTGCCGGTCGAGGCGACACCGCCCGAGACGCTGGCCGAGCGCCTTGCCGCCGAGGGTGCGGGCCAGCCCGGCCCGATCGCACTCTTTCTTGCCGAGCTGGTGGCGGCGGCACCGCGCGCGCCGGCGCTCGCCGGTCTGCTCGCGCGCTTCCTCGGCCGCGCCGCCGAGGAGGACGGCGTCGTCGAGATCGTCGGCCAGGCAGGCGAGGCGCTGATGCTGCAAGGCTGGGGCAGGGCCGCTGCTGCCGAGGCGACCAGCGTGCTGCTCGGCGAGCCGGCGATCGCGCGCGGTGCGGCGCACGCCGCGTGCTTCCAGCGCGCCGACATCGCTGCGCCCGCGACCGGTACGGTGCTGCTGCTGCCGGCCGCCGGCATCGATGCGGCGGGGCTTGGGCTTGTGCATCTGGTCGCCGGGGCGGCGCTGTACCGCCGGCCGGTGCTGCCGGCGCGCCAACTGCTGGGTGCTGCCGAGACCTCGTGCCATCTGCGCGACATCGCGCCCCGCCTGTCGGGCGATGCCGCGGCGATGGCAGCGGTGCAGGCGATGCTGCGCCCGCGCTTCAGCGGGCAGGACACGGTGTCGGTGCTGGAGCGGCCAGTGCGGGCGGCGGTCGATCTGGCGGCGCTGTTTCCCGGGGTCGGCGCCTATCTGTGCGGCTGGCTGGTCGATGCGCTTTCCGCCACCAGGGAGGTCGCGCTGGCCGATGCGGGCGGCCTGCGCGCACGCCTCGACCGCAGCTGGGCGCGGCTGCCGCGGCCTGACGTCGCGCAGGCGTTCCGCGCCGATGCGCGGTTCGCCGGCCTCGATGCGGGGCGGCCCCTGCACGGCTTTGCCGCCTTCGCCGACGCGCCCGCGATCACGGCCGAGCAGACGGCGCTTCATCTCGAGCTCGGGCTGGCCGACACCACCGCCTTCCTGCCGATCCAGCCGGCGCCTGGCGGCCAGCGCGCGCTGCTCACCCGCGTGCTGGGCAGCATCGACCTGCACCAGCCGGGCGCGCACGCCGCCATCGGCTCCGAGATCGGCCCGCTGGTGCGGGCGCTGCTGCGCCAGGGGCTCGACCTGCCGCGGGTGGAGACGATCAGGCAAGCATCCGGCACGCCGCGCCGGGCGCTGCTGCTGGCGCTGCCGGACGGCGCTGCTCCGCCGCATGCGGCACTCGGCTTCCTGCTTGCCGATCCGCCGCGCGCCGAGGAAGGGCTGGTGCTGGTCGCCCCCGCCGGCTGGAGCGAGCAGGCGCTCGATGTACTCGACCAGGCGCTGGCGCTGTACGGGCTCGACGCGACCGTGCTGCACGCGAGCGAGCCCTGCGGCTGGGTCGAGGCAATGGAGCTGGCCGCCCGTGCCACCGGTGCGCCGTCGCTCGTGTGCCTGGGCGCGGGCGTTGCCGGAAGGGAGCCGGGCTGGCGCACGGCGCTTGCCGCGCATGGCGCCACCCGTGCCGGCGCGTCGCTCGTGTTCCCGACCGCGCTCTACGAGGACGACGCCGTGCAGAGCATCGGGGTCGCCGCGGTCGCGTGCCAGGCGCGTGCGCCCTGGGCGGTGCTGCGTCGGCCGCAGGCAGGGTTCCCGGCAGCCGGGCTGATCGAGCACCGGACAGCATGCATCGCCGGTTCGCTCGCCGGCGCGCTGGTCTCGCGCGCTGCCTGGCAGGCCGCCTCGGGCTTCGCCGGCGGCGGGTTACTGTGCGAGGCGCAGGAGTTCGCGTTCTTCCGCCGCCTTGCCGGCGCCGGCCATGCGTTCCTGCACGCCCCGGGGATCGCGGTCTACGCCCCCGACCACACCCCCGCCAGCGGCCCGCCGCGCTGGCAGCATGCGGCACGGCTTGCCGACGGCTGGCTGCTGGCGGATGCAGCCGGAACGGAGCGCCCCTGATGCGTGTACTCGTGATCTCGCATGCCCACCCCGCGTTCTCGATCGGCGGTGCCGAGGTTGCCTCGCACGCGCTGTTCCGCGGCCTGGGCGCGATGGCGGACACCGAGGCGTGGTATCTCGCCCGTGCCGCCCGGCCGCTCGGCCGGCACGAGACGACGCCGCTTGCCAGTTTCCGCCAGGGTGCGCGCGAGAGTTTCCTGCACGCCGACGACTACGACCATTTCTGGCTGTCGAACCGCGCGCTTGGCGACCTGAACGGTGCCTTCGCCGACTATCTGCGCACGGTGCGCCCCGATGTCGTGCACTTCCACCATGTGATCGGCCTCGGCGTCGAGGCGATCGCGCTCGCGCGGCGCGTGCTGCCCGATGCCGCAATCGTGCTGACCTTTCACGAATACCTGTCGATCTGCGCCCATCATGGCCAGATGGTGAAGACCAGGGCGAACCGGCTGTGCCGCAGGGCAAGCCCGGCCGACTGCGCTGCCTGCTTTCCCGAACGCACGCCGGCGGAGTTCTTCCGGCGCGAGCGATTCCTGAAGGATCACTTCGCGCTGGTCGACGGCTTCGTCTCGCCCAGCCGCTTCCTGGCCGACCGCTACGGTACCTGGGGGATCGAGCCGGCACGCTTCAGCGTGATCGAGAACGGGCTCGATACCTCCTCCCTCGCCAGGCCGCGCGCGCAGGCCAAGGGCGCAAGGCGCGCCCGCTTCGGCTTCTTCGGCCAGGTCACGCACTTCAAGGGCGTGCACGTGCTGCTCGATGCGATCACCCGCATCCCCGAAAGCGTCTGGGGCGAGGATGCGCAGCTCAACATCTTCGGCGGCAACCTCGAGACCCAGCCCGAGGCGTATCAGAAGGCGCTGCATGCGCTGCTGGAACGCGCCGGCCGCCGCGCGCGCCTGCATGGTGCGTATGGCAGCGAGGATCTGCCCCAGCTGATGGCGAAGATCGACTGGGTGGTGATGCCCTCGGTCTGGTGGGAGAACGCGCCGGTGGTGATCCAGGAAGCCTTCCACCACCGCCGGCCGCTGATCGTGAGCGACATCGGCGGCATGGCCGAGAAGGTGCGGGACGGCGTCGACGGCCTCTATTTCCGTACCGGCAGCGCCGAGGACCTGGCCGATGCGCTGGTCCGCGCGCTGGGCGAGAAGACCCTGTGGCAGCGGCTTGCCGCCGCAGCGCCCGCGCCGCTCGACATCGCCGGTGCCGCCCGCCTGCACCGCGACCTTTATCAACGCCTGCTCGCTGCCCGGCGCGGCGGCCAGGGCGTCGGGAATCCCGATGCGCAGGACGGCGGCCGGCACGGCGATCCCCCGCGCCCGGCGCGGGAACGCTCGCGCCGCCTGGTCCACGCCGCATAGCCCCCCGCCCGCAGAGGAGGAAGAATGCCATGAAGCGCATCCTGGTGATCAGCCCGTCGGGCGAGGTCTACGACCACGACAACGTGCGCTGGTACAAGCACACCGACATCCAGCGCAGCATCAACCACTACCACAACATCGGCGATGCGTTCGTGTTCGACAGCTCGCTGAAGCTGCTGAACTTCGAGAAGCTGGAGGCGCTGAACATCCGCGAGCCGAAGGATGCCGACATCGACCGCTACAACGCCGAGTTCGACTATGTGTTCCTGCGCGGGTCGAACTGGATCAACCCGAAGATGAACTGGGAACAGGCGCCGCGCGTGCTGTCGCGCCTGCGCATCCCGGTGATCGCCTTCGGCATCGGTGCGCAGGCTCCGGTGAAGGGCAACCTCGAACTGTCGGAAGTGACGAAGCGGGTGCTGGCGATGATCGCCGACCGCTCGGTCAGCCTCGGCGTGCGCGGTGCCTACACCGCCGACGTGCTGTGGTCGTGCGGCGTCCGCAACACCCGGATCATCGGCTGCCCCACCCTGTTCCGCCACAACGACCCCGCGCTGCGCATCGACCTGCCGGCGCTGGAGCGGGTGAAGTCGGTGGTGTTCACGCTGCGCCGCGAGGTCGGCGCCGACTATGCCCAGGACACCAGGCGCTATCTCGACCTGATGCGCCAGACCATCCTCGATCTGGCGCCGCGCTTCGATCTTTCGGTGATGGCCCAGGGCGAGATCGAGGAGAAGAAGGTGCTGTGGGGAACCGAGGCCCAGCGCGCCGAGGCGATCGCGAAGCTGCGCCGCGACGGCTGGCTCGGCGGCCAGGGCGACGCGATGGAGGCGCTCTATGCCGGCCGGCTGTTCTATTCCGACGTGGTGGCCGAGATCGAGCGCCACGTGGCGGCGCGCGACCTGGTGCTGGGCTATCGGCTGCACGGCAACCTGATGGCGCTGGCCAACCGCGTGCCGTCGATCTACTTCACCTACGACAGCCGCACGGTCGAGTTCGCCGAGACCTTCGCGATTCCCTCGTTCGACGTGTTCGGCAGCCGCCCCTTCGTGCTGGAGGAGTTCTGGGACCAGGCGCTGTTCGAGCGGTTCAACCGCGCCTATTTCCAGCGCTATCGCGACATGCGCCTGTTCCTCGGCGAGAACGGGCTCGACCACAAGATGATCGACGAGACGCGCGTGGCGCTCGACCAGCGGCGCGCCGCCTGAGGCGAGGGGGATGGTTGCCCTGGCGGAATCCGCTGCGACGCCGACGCCGACGCCGGTGCCGGTGCCGGTGCCGGTGCAGGGCTATGTCGAGCTGGCGGCGGGGCGGCGGATCGTCGGCTGGGCCTGGTCGCCGGCCGCGCCCGAGGCCCGGCTCCGCATCGTGCTTCGCCACGGCGATGCGGTGCTCGATTCCGGAACCGCCGACCAGCCGCGGGCCGACCTTGCAGAGAACGGCGTGGGTGACGGCGCGCACGCCTTCGCCTTCGATCTCGACCCCGCCTGGGCCGGGCGCGAGGGCGAGCTCGACGTGGCGGCAATCGCACCCGATGGCGGCGAGACGGTGCTGAGCGCACCGCCCGCGCCCGCCGCAGCACCGCTCCGCGCCGGCGAGGATGTACGCCGGCTGCTGCAAGGGATCGCTGCCTCGCAGCGGGTGCTTCACCGCAATCTGCAGGCGTTGCTGCTGGCGAGTCGCGCGCGCGAGCCGCTGGATGCGGCGATCGAGCGGGTGGCGGCAACGCAGCAGGCGCTCGATGCGCGCACGGCCGAGCTCGAACTGTTCGCAACCCGGCTCGATGAACGGCTGGCCGCACTCGATCACGCCCAGCCCGGCGCGCGCCGCAGCCCCCTGGTGCGGATCGCGCTGGCGGCGGCGCTGGCGCTCGCCTGCCTCGGCGTGCTGGGCGTCGCGGTGCAGTTCGTGCCCTGAAGCCAGCGCATGAGCGCGACCCCCGACCCCGCATCGCAGCTGGTGCGCGCGCGCCAGGCGGCGAGCGCGGTGCTGCCGCTGCTGGCCGTGCTCGGCCTGTTGCTGGCGCTGGTGGCACTTTCGGTGCCGCTGTTCTTCATGCAGGTGCTGAACCGCGTGCTGCCCAGCGGCAGCCTGCCCACCATGGCATGGCTGGGTCTTGCGCTTGCGATCGTGCTGCTGATCCAGGCCGGGCTCGATTTCCTGCGCGCGCGCGCCATGCAGGCGGCGGGCAGCCGGCTGGCGGCACGGCTGCTTGCGCCCGCACTTGCGGCCGCCGCACACCGGGCCGGCCGCGGCCGGGCCGACGCCACCCAGCTGCTGCACGACATCGAGCAGCTGCGGCGCTTCGCTGCCAGCCCCGCCGCGGCGGCCGGCCTCGACATCGCCTGGGCACCGGCGCTGGTGCTGGTGCTGGCGCTGCTGCACCCGCTCTATGGCCTGGTCGCGGCCGGCTGCATGGCGCTGCTGGCGGCGCTCAATTTCGCCGCCGACCCGGCAACACGGCGCGCGCTCGCCGCCGGCGAGCAGGCCGAGGCCGAGGCGATTCCCGCGATGGCGATGGCACTGCGCGGTGCCGAGGCGGTGGTGGCGATGAATATGCTGCCTGCCCTGGCGGCACGCTGGCGGCATGCCCAGGCCGAGGCGCACCGCCGCACCGGCCGGGCGCTGTCCAGGACGCGCGCGATCCTGGTCGCGATCCGTGCCGCGCGCATGCTGATGACCGCCGCCATGGTGACCACCGGCGTGCTGCTGGTGATCGATGACCAGGCGACGCCCGGCAGCATGATCGCCGCCGGCCTCGTGCTGATGCGGCTGCTGCTGCCGTTCGAGCAGCTGGGCGCGACCTGGCGCAGCTGGTGCGAGGCATTGTCGGCCTGGCGGCGCATGCAGGACGCCACCGCCGAGATCCCGCCCGCGGCGCCGCCGCTTGCGCTGTCCTGCCGTGCCGGGGTGCTGGCGGTGGAGCGCCTGGTCTATCTTCCCGCGGGTGCCGCGCGACCGGTGCTGCGCGGCCTGTCGTTCCGCGTCGCACCTGGCGAGGTGCTGGCGATCCTCGGCCCCTCGGGCGCGGGCAAGTCGACACTGCTTCGCCTGCTGCTCGGCATGGAGCCGCCGAGTGCGGGGCACGTACAGCTCGACGGCTACGCCACGCATCTGTGGGAGCGCGCGGCACTGGCCCGCCATGTCGGCTATCTGCCGCAGCACATCGCGCTGGCCGATGCGACCATCGCGGAAACGATCGCGCGGCTTGGCCCGCCCGACATGGCGCTGGTGCTGGAGGCGGCGCGCGCGGCCGGCCTGCACCGGCAGGCAGCGTGCTTGCGGCACGGCTACGCGACGAAACTGCGCGAGGCAGGGTTCATGCTCTCCGACGGGCAGCGCCAACGGCTCGGCCTTGCCCGCGCACTGTACGGCTCGCCGAACCTGCTGCTGCTCGACGAGCCGAACGCCCACCTCGATGCCGAGGGCGAGGCGATGCTGGCCGCCGCGATCGCGGGCGTGCGAAAGCGGGGAGGCGCGGTGCTGCTGGTGACGCACCGCAGGAGTCTCGTCGATTCGGCCGACACGCTGCTGGTGCTGCGCGACGGCCTGATCGACCGCCAGGGCGCGCGCGGTGCGGTGCTGCGGGAAATGGAAGCCGCCCCGGTGCAGCTGGTGCACCCGGCCCGGGCGGTGCCGGCATGACCGGGCTGCCGGTTCGCGATGCGTCGGCGCGCGCGTGGCGCGAGCTCAGCGGTTGCCTCTGGCTGGTCGGCGGCGCCAGCCTGTTCGTGCATCTGGGCACGCTGGTGGTGCCGGTCTACGACATGCACCTGTTCGACACGGTGCTGCAGAGCCGCAACATCGACACGCTGGTGGCGCTGGCGCTGGCCTGCCTCGCCGGCGTCGGGCTGTACGCGACGCTGTCGTGGCTGCGCGGCGCCGTGCTGGTGATCGCCGGCGCCCGGCTGGCGCAGCTGCTGACCGACCCCGTGCTTCAGGCAGGGCTTGCGCGCAGCCTGCAGGGCGACCCGCGCGCGGGGGCCGAGGCGCTGCGCGACCTTTCCATGCTGCGTGCCGTGCTGTCGGGGCCGGCGGCGACGACCCCGTTCGACCTGATGTGGGCGCCGCTGCTGCTGGCGGTGCTGTTCCTGCTGCACCCGGCATTCGGCTGGCTCGGCCTTGCCGGCATCGGCAGCGTGCTGACGCTGGCGCTGCTGATCGACCAGCGCAGCGCCGG
>JADYYZ010000571.1 GCA_020853405.1 Acetobacteraceae bacterium | reverse complement strand
GCTCCGCATATAGACCCCTTTGCCGGAACTCACGGCGACCTCGGCATGGTCGGCATCCCGCCGGGCGACGAGTTCGAACCGATCGACCCGCGCCGGCCGCGGCGCGAGGTCGGGCGGGTTGCCCTCGCGCGCGAGGTCATAGGCCCGCTCGCCCGCCACCTTGATCGCCGAGAAGGCGGGCGGCACCTGGAAGATGTCGCCGATGAAGCTTTTCAGCGCGGCACGGATCGCCTCGTCGGCCGGGCGGGCATCGCTGGTGGCCAGAACCTTGCCTTCGGCATCGTCGGTGTCGCGGGCGTCGCCGAAACAGAGCGTGACGCGGTACTCCTTGGTCGCGTCCTGCACATAGGCGACCGTCTTGGTGGCCTGGCCGAGGGCGACCGGCAGCACCCCGGTCGCCAGAGGGTCCAGCGTGCCGGCATGGCCGACCTTCTGCGCCTGCCAAGTACGTTTGATGCGGGTGACGACGTCGGTCGAGGTCATGCCGGCGGGCTTGTCGATCACCAGCCAGCCGTCGATCGGCCTTCCCTTGCGGCGGCGGCTCATTGCCCGGGTTCGCCTTCCACGTCGCGCCGCACGCGGGGATCGTGCAGCAGCGCCTCGATATGCGCCGCCTCGTCGGGCACGGGGTCGTGGCGGAACTTCAGTTCCGGGGCGAATTTCAGCCGCAGCCCCTTGGCCACCTGCGAGCGCAGGAAGGGCGCGGCGTGGTTCAGCGCCCTGGTCAGCCCTTCCTCGGGCGCCTGGCCGAACGGCACCACCCAGACCAGCGCGTGCCGGAGGTCGGGGCTCGTGCGCACCTCGGTCACGGTCAGCCGCCGCCCGGCCAGCGCCGGGTCGCGGAAATCACCGCGCTCGAACAGGGCGGCTAGCGCGTGGTGGATCTCCTCCGCCACGCGCAGCTGCCGCTGGCTGGGGCCGCCGGCCCCCGACCCACGTCCACGTTTCATGGTCCAGACCCGGTCGCGGAAGCTCAGGTCGCCGCCACCTGCTCCGTCTCGTAGCACTCGATGACGTCGCCGACCCGGATGTCGGAATAATGGGCGAAACTCATGCCGCATTCGAAGCCCTGCTGCACCTCGCGCACGTCGTCCTTGAAGCGCCGCAGCGTGGACAGCTCGCCCTGGTGGATCACCGTGCCGTCGCGCAGCAGGCGCACGCCGGCGCCGCGCTTCACCACGCCTTCGGTCACGCGGCAGCCCGCCACCTTGCCGACCTTCGTGATGTCGAACACCTCGCGGATTTCCGCGTATCCGAGGAACTTCTCGCGCTGGATCGGCGAGAGCTTGCCGCGCACCAGCTGCTCGATGTCGTCGGCGACCTCGTAGATGATCGAGTAGTAGCGGATATCGACCCCCTCGCGCGCCGCCAGCTCGCGTGCCTGGGCGGTGGCGCGCACGTTGAACGCGACGATGATCGCACCCGACGCCTTGGCCAGCTGGATGTCGCTTTCCGTGATCTGGCCGACGGCGCTGTGCAGCACGCGCACCTTCACCTCGTCGCGGCTGATCTTGGCCAGCGTCACGCCGAGCGCCTCGGCGCTGCCCTGCACGTCGGCCTTCACGACGACGGCCACTTCCTTCTGCGCGCCGGCCTGGATCGCGGCCAGCATCTCCTGCACGGTGCCGCGCGAGGCGCTGGCCAGCGCCGCCTTCTCGCGCGCCTTGCGCTGGCGGAAATCCGAGATCTCGCGCGCGCGGGCCTCGTTCTCGACAGCGACGAAGGGCTCGCCCGCGCCCGGCACGCCGGACAGGCCGAGGATCTCCACCGGCATCGCCGGCGCCGCTTCCTTCAGCGCGTTGCCGCGGTCGTCGAGCATGGCGCGCACGCGGCCCCATTCGGTGCCGGCGACCACGATGTCGCCCTGGTCGAGCGTGCCCTTCTGCACCAGCACCGTCGCGACCGGCCCGCGGCCGCGATCGAGCTTGCTTTCGATCACCGTGCCTTCCGCGGCGCGATACGGGTTGGCCTTCAGGTCCAGCACTTCGGCCTGCAGCAGGATCGCTTCCTGGAGCCGGTCGAGGTTGATCTTCTTCAGCGCCGAGACCTCGACCTCCTGGGTGTCGCCGCCCATGCTTTCCACCACGATCTCGTGGCTCAGCAGCTCGGTCCGCACGCGCTGCGGATCGACGCCCGGCTTGTCGATCTTGTTGATGGCGACGATGATCGGCACGTCGGCCGCCTTGGCGTGGCGGATCGCTTCCACCGTCTGCGGCATCACGCCGTCATCGGCGGCGACCACCAGCACCACGATGTCGGTGACGCTGGCGCCGCGCGCGCGCATCGCGGTGAAGGCCTCGTGGCCAGGCGTGTCGATGAAGGTGATCGCAAGGCCCGACGGCAGCGTCACCTGGTAGGCGCCGATATGCTGGGTGATGCCGCCGGCCTCGTGGGTCGCGACGTCGGCCGAGCGCAGCGCATCGAGCAGCGATGTCTTGCCGTGGTCGACATGGCCCATCACGGTCACCACCGGCGGCCGCGGTTCCATATCCTCCTCGGCATCGTCGGTGCCGGAAAGCCCTTCCTCGACGTCGCCTTCCGAGACCCGCTTGACGCGGTGGCCGAACTCCTCGACGACCAGCTGGGCGGTGTCGGCATCGAGCGTCTGGGTGATGGTGGCCATGACGCCGAGCTTCATCAGCGCCTTGATCACGTCGCCGGCGCGCGCTGCCATGCGGCTTGCGAGCTCCTGCACGGTGATGGCTTCCGGCAGCACGACCTCGCGCACGACCCTCACCTGGTCGCTGCGCAGGCGCTCGAGCTCGGCCTGGCGGCGCTCGCGCTCGCGCTGGCGGCGGACACTGGCGAGACTGCGGCTGCGCTCGTCGTCGTCGTTGATCGCGGCGACCACGTCGATGCGGCCTTCGCGCCTGCCGGGTCCGGGCAGGCCCTTCTTGACGGGTGCCAGCGCCGGCTTGCGCGGGGCGCCGATGCCCGGCTTGCGCGCGGTACGCGGCGCCTCGTCGTCGTCGGCGACGGCGGCGGCACGCTTGCCCAGCCGCAGCGTGCCCTCGGCCGGCGGTTGGGCGGGCTGGGCGGGCGGGCGTTCGGCGGCCGGCGCAGGCGGCGCGGGCTGCGAGGGTGGTGCGGCCTTGCGGCGTGCCTCCTCCTCGGCCTCGCGGCGTGCCGCTTCCTCGGCCTCGCGGCGTGCCGCTTCCTCGGCCTCGCGGCGTGCCTCCTCCTCGGCTGCCTTGCGCGCCTCCTCCTCGGCCGCCTTGCGGGCGGCCTCGGCGGCGGAAAGGATCGCGACCTTCTGTTCCTGCTCGCGCCGCTCGGCGTCGCGGCGGGCCTGTTCCTTGGCCTGCTCCTGCAGCGCCTTGACGCGGCGGGCGCGCTCCTCGGTGGTCTGCTGGATGGCGGCATCGCGGGCACGCTCGGTCGCCCGGGCGGCGGGCGAGGACGCAGCACCAGGGGCCGCGGCGGGGCCGATCTGGCGCTTCTTGACGACCTCGACCTGCACCACCTTGCTGCGGCCGTGGCTGAAACTCTGGCGCACGCTGCCGCCATCGACGGTCTTGCCGAGCTCCAGTCTGCCCTGCGGCCGCAGGCTGAGTTTGCCCTTGGCGGTATCCTCGTTGGTCTCGCTCATTCAGTATCCGTTCCAGTCCCGCCCGTTGCCGGCCCACCCCCGTGCGGGTTGCCGTCTCTCAAGCTTTTCGTCGCCGCAAGCAAGCCGCCCGGCTGCATGGCGGCCAGTTTTTCGCAGTCCTCGGCGATCAGGCCGGCCAGCCGGCCGGCGGCGATCGCCACATGCACGGCGTGGTCGCGGCCGAAGATCCGGCCGAGTGACGCTGCCGGCAGCGGGCACGCGACGCTGGCCGACCCTGCCTGGCGCGCCAGTTTCCGCCGCCCGCCCTCGGCACCGTCAGCCGCCTGCACCAGCAGCCCGACCCGCCCGGATGCCAGCCATTCCATCACCCGTTCGTGCCCGGCGACCGCCTGGCCGGCGCGCCGCGCCAGCCCGATCAGGTCGCCGATCCGCCCGGATAGGGCCGCCCGGGTCTGGTCGGGCAGCTGGTCGGGCACGCGAACCGGGACCCCCGGCGCCACCAGTTTCGCTGCCCGCAGCAGTGCTGCCCGCCCGCGGCGGCTGTCTATCACATCCGACCGGGCGGACAACCACAGTCCCCGCCCGGGCAGGCGCGCCGCGACATCGGGCACGATGCTGCCGTCGGGCGCCACCACGAAGCGGATCAGCGCTGCCTTGGGCAGGCTTTCGCGCGTCGCGAGGCAGCGGCGGAGCGGCCCCTTTGCGGGCCCCGGCGCGGCGTCGCAACCGGCGGTGTCGGGTGCTGCCAGCAGAGGCCTCTTTCCCCTTTCCCGCGCCTCATGCCCCGGGCGCGTCGTCGGCGAACCAGTGCTGGCGGGCGGCCATGATCACCGCGTTCGCCGTCTCCTCGTCGGGTGCGTCCTCGCCGAGGATCTCGATCAGCTCGTCGCTGGCGAGGTCGGCCAGGTCATCGAGCGTGCGGATGCCCTTCTCGCCCAGGATCACCAGCTGGCCGGGCGTGAAATGCCCTGCCTCGGCGACCGCGTCCTCGACGCCGAGCTCCTTGCGGTGTGCCTCGCGCTCGACATCGCGCTTCTCGAGGAACACGTCCGCCCGGCGCTTCAGCTCGCCGGCGACGCTCTCGTCGAACCCCTCGATCTCGGCCAGCTCCTCGAGCGGCACCATCGCCAGCTCCTCGATCGAGCTGAAGCCTTCGGTGACCAGCAACCCGGCGATCACGTCATCGACGTCGAGCGCCTCGACGAACAGGCCGCTCCGCCGCCGGAACTCCTCCTGGCGGCGTTCGCTTTCGGTGGCTTCGGTCAGGATGTCGATGTCCCAGCGGGTCAGCTGGCTGGCCAAGCGCACGTTCTGGCCGCGCCTGCCGATCGCAAGCGACAGCTGGTCGTCGGGCACCACCACCTCGATCCGGCGGTTCTCCTCGTCGAGCACCACCTTGGAAACTTCGGCCGGCGCCAGGGCGTTGACGACGAAGGTCGCGGGGTCGGGCGACCAGGGGATGATGTCGATCCGCTCGCCCTGCAGTTCCTGCACCACCGCCTGCACGCGGCTGCCGCGCATGCCGACGCAGGCACCGACCGGGTCGATCGAGGAATCACGGCTGATCACCGCCATCTTGGCGCGGCTGCCGGGATCGCGCGCGACCGCCTTGATCTCGATGATGCCGTCGTAGATTTCGGGCACTTCCTGGGCGAACAGTTTGGCCAGGAAGTTCGGATGCGTGCGCGACAGGAAGATCTGCGGGCCGCGCGGTTCCTCGCGCACGTCATAGATGAAGGCACGCACGCGGTCGCCGTTGCGGAAGCTTTCGCGCTGGATCAGCTCGTCGCGGCGCAGCAGGGCTTCGGCGCGGCCGAGATCGACCATCAGGTTGCCGTACTCGGTGCGCTTGACGATGCCGTTGACGATCTCGCCGATGCGGTCCTTGAACTCGTTGAACTGCTTCTTGCGCTCGGCCTCGCGCACGCGCTGGACGATCACCTGCTTGGCGGTCTGGGCGCTGATGCGGCCGAAATCGATCGGCGGCAGCTCCTCGATCAGGAAGTCGCCGACGCCGATGCCGGGCTGCACCTTCTGCGCGATCTTCACCGGCAGCTGCGTCATCTCGTTCTCGACCGCGTCCTCGACGATCTCGGTGTAGCGCTTCAGCACGACCTCGCCGGTCTTGCGGTCGATGAAGGCGCGGATGTCCTTCTCGTGGCCGTATTTGGCGCGGCCGGCCTTCTGGTAGGCCTGTTCCAGCGCCTCCAGCACCTCCTCGCGCTCGATGTTCTTCTCGCGCGCGACGGCCTCGGCGATCTGCAGCAGGTCGGGGATCTTGAAGGTGGTGGCGACAGCCATGTCGGTCTCTCTCGGGGTCCGTCGTGTGTCGTGGGCGTTCAGTGCGGCTGCGGCGGCGTGCGGGTGGCCTCGATCAGCGCCTGGGTCAGCACGAGCTTCGCGCGGCGGATGGCCGCCACCGGCAGCGCCACCTCGGCGCCGTGGTCCTGGCGCAGGCGCACGGCGCTGCCGTCGCTGCCCAGCAGGATGCCTGAGAATCGGCGCTGCCCTGCCTCGGGGGGGTCGAGCTCGATCCGCACCAGGTGGCCGGCGAAGCGCTCGAAATCCTTGGCCCGCGTCAGCGGCCGGTCGATCCCCGGCGAGGAGCATTCCAGCACCCAGGCCGACCTGATCGGGTCGGCGACGTCGAGCACGGCCGACAGCTGGCGCGCGATCATCTCCAGGTCGTCGGTGCCGATGCGCCCGCCATCGGCGCGCTCGGCCATCACCTGCACGGTCATGCGCTCGCGCCCGGTGATCTGCACCCGCACCAGCTCGTAGCCGAGGTCGGCGAGCGAGGGCTCGACCAGTTCCGCGATCCTCGCCTCCAGCACCGTGCCGGCGATGGCCATGCGCAAAACAAAAAAGGCGGCCCGAAGGCCACCCCCCCAAAAAGGTCGGAAGATGTCTCCGGCCACAGGTAGCGTTTCAGCCCTGCCGTTGCAAGATGGCTTGTAATAGACTGGTTCTGGTGGGGTGGCACCCCAGGGACGGGAGCGTCGGGGCAACGATGGCCTTCATCGACTACCTGACCGAGGCGGACGTCGCGCGCATCATCGTGGTCGGCGTGCTGTGGCGGGACCTCCAGGGGCAGGTCGCGGCGCTCGACAAGCAGCGCGGCGACGCGGTCCGGGCGCAGCTGCAGTTGCTGGTGCGAAAGGCCGAGGCCGACGCCCGGCTGCAGGCGTTGGACAACCCGCCGCCGCCGCCGGGGCCCCTTTCGCCGACGCCACCGGCCGCGAAAGGCGCCGCCAAGGGTGCAGCCGCCACCGGCTTCACCCCGCGGTCGGCGCGGCTGCTCGACCCCGCCGCGCTCGAGACGATGAAATCCGGCCAGCGCGAGGCCGCGGCGATGGCGGCACGGCTTGCCGACGGCGCCGCCGAGACGGGCGAGCGCCGGATCGAGGGGCTGGGCAGGAAGCGCGACCAGTTGCTGGCGGACGGGCTGGACAGCGCGGTGTTCCGCAAGCGACGGTCGATCGAGGAACACGCCCTGCTGCCCAAGGTCATCACCTACTGGCCGCATCTGTCGCGCGCGCTGAAGGGCGGGTTCAACGCGAAATCGGCGATGCAGGACGATCCGCGCCTGCTTGGCAACGCGCTCGGCACCCTTGCCGCCGAGGTCGGCGTGCTGTTCGAACCGGTCAGCGAGCGCCAGTCCTACGGCACCGCCCAGGGCTTCGGCTTCGCCAAGCAGAAATACGGCAGCACCGGCCGCGACCTGCGCCCGTTCGGCAACTATGACGGAAGGCTGGGCAATGCCCCCTTCCAGCCGCGCTACAACCCGGAACTCGCGATGTCGATCGATGACCAGTTCCTGATCCAGGACCTCGAAAGCGACGGCAGGAAGTTCCGCGGCCGCGGCTTCGTGCAGATGACCGGGCGCGCCAAATACGCCAAGGCGGCGGCACACCTGGCCGAGACCTTCAAGGATTGCGACCTGATCGCCGACCCTGACCTTGCCAACGATGCGCGGATGGCCTCGGAAATCTTCGCCGACGAGCTGAAGTCGCTGGAGCCGCACATCCTGACCGCCCTGAAGAAGGGCGACCTGATCGCCGCGCGGTCCTGGGTGAATGCCGGCAACGGCAACAACCGCAACCCGAACGGCGCGCAGGAATATGCCGCCGCCCTCCGCGCGACGCTGATCGTGCTGATGGAGAAGATCGAGCGCAAGGAGCTCGCGCCCGAGGATGCGAAGCGCCTGCTCGCCGCCTGCGAGGAGACCGACCAGGCGATGCGCGCGGCCGAGGCGAAGGCAGCGCGCGGCCCGTGACGGCGCCGCCGGGGATGCAGGCGGTCGTTCCGAAAGCGCCCCGCCTGCGCTAGAATGGCGCGGTCAAGCAGGAACGAGGGCTTCCGATGCTGCGTCTGCTGGTGTTCGTGCTGGTCATGCTGGCGGCACTGCCAGCCGAGCTCGCGCTGGCCCAGACCGGCAGGCGGGTGGTGCTGGCGGTCGGCATCGGCGGCTACCAGTACCAGTCGCGCCTGTCCGCCACCCCCAACGACGCCCGCCTGGTCGCCGGCACGCTCGCCGGGATCGGCTTCGAACTGTCCGGGGGCCAGCCGCTGGTCGATCCCGACAAGCGGCGCTTTGATGCCGCGCTGTCACAGTTCGCCCGCGAGATCCAGGGGGCGGAGATCGCGGTGTTCTACTACTCCGGCCACGGCATGCAGATCGACGGCCGCAACTGGATGATTCCGACCGACGGCCGCAGCACGCGGCCCGCCGACCTTGGCCAGCAGCATGTCGGGCTGCACACGGTGCTGGCGCTGATCGAGCAGGCGAAGCCGAAACTCGCGCTGGTGATTCTTGATGCCTGCCGCAACAACCCCAACCAGCAGGTCGCCACCCGCGCCTTCGGCACCGCCGATTCCCCGGCGCCGGGTCCGGGGCTTGCTGCGGTGCAGGCCCCCGCGGGCACCGTGGTCGCGTTCGCGACCGCCCCGGACAGCGTCTCGCTCGATGGTCCGGCCGGCGGCTACAGCCCCTACACCGAGCAACTGATCAGGGCCATCCGCCAGCCCGGCCTCGACATGTTCCGCGTGTTCAACACCGCAGCGGTGGAGACGCGGCGGCTGACCAACGGCCAGCAGAACCCGTGGGTCTCCTATTCCCCGATCGAGGGCGAGTTCTTCTTCGTCGGCCGCGGCGCAACCCCGCCTGCCACGGCCGCGCCTGCCCTGCCCCCGCCCGGACCACCCCAGGGCCGCCAGCAGGCAACGCTGCCGGCACCACAGCAGCCCGCATTACCGGCACCTGCCCCGGCGCCGGCGCCGGCGGCCGGCAACGACCCCAGCTTCTACCTGCTGAACCTTTCGGGCCGGCGCCTTGCCGACCTCCGCGCCTCGCTTGCGACCGATACCAGCTGGGGCCAGAACCGGCTCGACCAGGCCGGCCTTGCCAGCGCCGCGCGGTTCGGCATCACGCTCCCTTCCGGTCAGGCCTGCACGGTCGATCTGCGGGTGGTGCCGCAAGGCGAGAAGCCCACCGAGATCCGCAACACCGACACCTGCCAGAGCAGTTTCATGGTGCTGACGCCGGAGTTGCGGCTGATGCCGGC
>JADYYZ010000570.1 GCA_020853405.1 Acetobacteraceae bacterium | reverse complement strand
CTGGCGGCCGGGCTCACGCCGTGCTTCCTCGATGTCGATCCCGCGACCTGGGCGCTTTCGCCCGAGCTCGTGCGTGCCGAACTGCTGGCCGGGCTTGCGCGGAGCGGCGGCCTGTGGCGCGGGATGCCGGTCTCGGCGGTGATGGCGGTGGCACCGTTCGGGCTCCAGCTCGACACCGGCGCGTGGGACGATTTCGCGGCGCGCACCGGCATTCCGGTGGTGATCGACGCCGCCGCGGCGTTCGACGGGCTGAAGGTCGGCCGCGCGCCGGCGGTGGTCAGCCTGCACGCGACCAAGACCGTCGCCGCCGGCGAGGGCGGCTTCGTCGCCACCCGCGATCCCGACCTCGCGCGGCGCGTCAAGCGGGTCGCCAATTTCGGCTTCTTCGGCGCGCGCCTGGCCGAGGTGCCCGGCACCAACGCGAAGCTCAGCGAGTATCACGCGGCGGTGGCGCTCGCCTCGCTCGACAGCTGGGAGGGGCGGCGCAGCCAGTGGATGGCGGTCGGGGCGCGGCTTGCCGCGGCACTGGCGCCGCACGGCGTCACCTTCCAGGAAGGGTTCGCATCGCGCTGGATCGCCTCGATGTGCACGGTCTGCCTTGCCGCCGGCGTGCGCGCCGAAGAAGCCGCGATGGCGCTCGGGCTTGCGGGCGTTGCGACCCGCGCCTGGTGGGGCAGCGGCTGCCACGACAGCCCCGCCTTCGCGCATTTCCCGCGCCGGGCGGTGGCCAGCGGCGACGTGCTGGCGGCCACCGCGATGCTTGCGGGGCGGACGCTCGGCATCCCCTTCTTCACCGACCTGTCGGATGCGGACATTTCCACCATGGAACACGCCTTCTCCGAGATGGCCGGCCTTGCGGGGCGGGCGCGCGCGGGGCTGGACGAGCAGGCACCGGGGGTACCGGCCGCGCTGGCGGCGATGCGGCTGCCCGCCGGCCGAGGCAGCGCGCGGCGGTCGCGGCCGGCGGCGAACTGAGCCAGCGGGAGGAACGGCGCATGCAGGGATCCGCGGTGGTGGTCGGCGGCGGGCTTTCCGGCATCGCCGCGGCACTCTGCCTTGCCGCCACCGGCTGGCGCGTCGCGCTGGTTGAGCAGGCCCCCCAGCTCGCCCAAGGGTGGCGCTCGCGCGCGGCCGGCGGCGGGTTCTGCGACCTCGGCGTCAGGGTGCCCGCGGAAAGCGGCATCGCCTGGGCCGACGCGCTGATATTCCACCGCCTGCCCCGGGTGGCGGAGGGGCGGCTGAGCTGGAACCGCTTTCCCGGCCTCGCGCGCGAGGGGCACGTGTTCAGGGGCCGCGCCAATCTCGATACCGCCTGCCTCGATGCCACCCTGCTCGATGCCGCGGCCCTCGCGCGGGCGCGCAAGGAGCTGGTGCAGCGGCGCAACCGGCCTGACCCGGCCGAGCGCACGGCCGATTTCGCGACGCGGGCCGAGGCGATCTATGGCCCGACGCTGCTTGCCGAGGCGCTGGAGGGTGCCTGCCGCTCGCTGCTCGGCCGGACGCCGGCGGCGCTGGCCTGGAACGCGACCGAGGGCAGGCTGCCGGCGCGCATCGTCGTTGCCGGGCATGCCGAGACCGACCTGCTGCGGACCCGCGGCCGGCTTGCCGAGCGCCTTGCCCATCCCTCGGCGCGGTCGCTGAAGCCGGGGCCGCTTGCGCGCAGCTACCTCTATCCCGCGCATGGCGGCATCGGTGCCTGGGTCGCGGCGCTGGAATGCCAGCTGGCGGCGCACGCGGTCGATGTGCGCACCGGCACCCGTATCGCGGCGCTGCACCTGGTCGAGGACGAGGTGCACGGCGTCGTGCTTTCGGGCGGCGAGCAGCTGGCGACCGAGCTGGTGGTCTGGACCATCCGGCCGGACGCGCTGCCGCTGCCCGGGCTGCCGGCGATCCCGGCCGCGACCTGCCCGGTCGGGGCGCGGCTGCTGCTGCTCGACCGGCCCGTGCCGCACGATCTGCACTGGGCGGTGTCGTACGACCCGGAATCGCCCTTCATGCGGGTCGGCTTCCCCGAGGCGCTGGCCGGGCAGCCTGCGCCCGGCATGACGCCGGTGCTGCTGGAGACGCGCACCGGCCGGGCGGCGCCTGCCTCCGACGCGGCGCTCCTTGATGTGCTGGCCGGCCACCGGCTGGTCGCGCCCGGCGCCCGCATCGCCGGCGCGGTCGCGCTCGGCGAGGGGTATTTCGCGGTGGAAACCACCGAATCCGCGGCCGCCCGCACCGCCCTCAATGGCGCGGTGCGCCACCTGCGGGGCCTCGCCCTGATCGGACCGGCCGGCGGCGGCCACCAGCTGGTGCCCACGCTGGTGCGCGAGGCGGCGATGCTGGCCGCCGACCTCGCTGCCCGCGCCTCGGCCGCGCTGCCGGCGGCGATGTTCGCATGAAGGAGGCCTCCACCGCCGCCGTCGCTGTCGCCGTCGCCGACGGCGGCGGCCCGATGCGCCAGATCGTCGCGACGATCGAACAGCGCTTCGCGACCCACGGTGCGACCCCCGAGGGTCTTTACTGGCCGAACGGACCCGACCTTGCCGTGCGCTACGGCGTGTTCCACCAGGCGATCGCCGCCGCGCCGGGCGTGCCGCGAACCCGGCTGCTCGATTTCGGCTGCGGCGTCGGCTTCCTGCCCGACTGGCTGGCAGCAGGCGGGTATCTGCCTGCCATCGACTACACGGGGCTCGATGCCAGCGGAAAAATCCTTGCCGAGGCAAGCCGCCGGCACCCGCGCCTGCGCTTCGTCGAGGCCGACGTGCTGGCCGATGGCGTGCCGCCGCCCGAGGGTGGGGAGCGCTACGACCATGTGTTCGCCTGCGGCATCTTCACCGCGCGATTCCTCAGCAGCCACGCGGCGATGGAAGCCTATGTGCGGGACACGCTCAGCGCCTTGTGGGCGCGGACGCAACGCTGCCTCACGTTCAACGTGATGACGGTGCACGTCGACTACACGCGCGAGGACCTGTTCCACTGGCCGGTCGATACGGCGCTTTCGTTCTGCAAGCAGCACCTGTCGCGGCACTGCGCGGTGCGCGCCGACTACGGGCTGTGGGAATACACGATGCATGTCTGGCGCGCGCCGAACCGCGGCGCCGCCGGCGCGGCACTGCCCTGGTCGCATCCCGGGGTGGCGTGAACGGCGCCTGCCACCCCTATCTGGACCACGCGCTGGCGACGGCGCTGGCGATGGCACCGGCGGGCGGCGAGGCCGGGCGCGTGCACAAACTGGCGGCGTGGGACGGCGCACCCGTGCTGGTCCGGCAGGTGCCCGGCGGCAGCGCCCTGGATGCTGCCGGCTGCTATCCGATGCTGCCGTTCGCGCCGCACTGGGATGTCGGCCGGGGTGCCGAGGAACTCGCACGACTTGGCCTGGTCAGCCTGGTGTTCGTCGGCGATCCGGTGCTGGCGCCGCCGGTGCCGGGCGCGTTCGATCACGCCCGCCCGTTCAAGACCCACCACCTGGTGCGGCTGGCGGCGGGCAGCTACGCGCCCTCGCCGCACCACGCCCAGGAGATCAGACGCGCGCGCCGGCGCACCGTGATCGAGGAGGTTCCGTTCGCCCGCCACCTGGGCGACTGGGCGACTCTGTACGGCGGCATGCTGGCGGCGAAGGGCGCCGGCGGCGGCATCCAGGATCTCGGGGCCGGCTATTTCATGGCCCTTTCCCGGCTGGGGGTGCGCGCCTTCCTTGCCCGCAGCGACGGCGTGCCGGTTGCGATGGCGCTGTGGCTGAGGCACGGCAGCCTCGCCTACTACCACCTGGCCGCCGGCAACGCCGAGGCACGGCGGGTCGGGGCCGCCTATGGGCTGGTCGATGAAGCGATCCGGGCCTTCATTGCCGATGGCGTCGGCACGATCGTGCTTGGCGGGGCGGCCGGCGGGGCGGATGCACCGGGTTCGGGGCTTGCCCGCTTCAAGGCGGGGTTCGCCAACGAAACCGCCCGCACGATG
>JADYYZ010000569.1 GCA_020853405.1 Acetobacteraceae bacterium | reverse complement strand
GCGGTGCGCATAGAGCGGATCGTCGGCCAGCAGGACCTCGGCGATGCCGGGATATTTCGCCGCCTCGGCGGCGACGGCAGCGGCATCGTGGCCGGCGACCAGCACGCTGATCGGGCCGCCGATCTTCCGCGCCGCGCCGATCGCGCTGCCGGTGGCCGGCTTCAGCGTCGCGTTGTCGTGTTCGGCAATGACCAGGATGCCCATGGCTCAGATCACCTTGGCTTCGCTGCGCAGCTTCGAGACCAGCTCGGCGACGTCGGCCACCTTTGCACCGGCCTGGCGCTTGGCCGGCTCGACGACCGTCAGCACCGCCAGCCGCGGCGCCGGATCGACCCCCAGCGCATCGGGCTTCAGCGTCTCGATCGGCTTCTTGCGTGCCTTCATGATGTTGGGCAGCGAGGCATAGCGCGGCTCGTTCAGCCGGAGGTCGGCGGTGACGATCGCAGGCAGGGTGAGTGCGATCGTCTCCAGCCCGCCATCGATCTCGCGGGTCACGTTCAGCACCTCGCCGGCGATCTCCAGCTTGCTGGCGAAGGTGCCCTGCGGCCAGCCCAGCAGGGCGGCCAGCATCTGGCCGGTGGCGTTCATGTCGTCGTCGATCGCCTGCTTGCCCATGATCACGAGTCGCGGGTTTTCGCGCTGCACAATGGCACGCAGGAGTTTAGCAACTGCCAACGGTTGCAGGTCGGCGTCGGTCTCGACCAGGATGCCACGGTCGGCGCCCATCGCAAGCGCGGTGCGGATGGTTTCGGCGCACGCCGCGACCCCCAGGCTCACCGCCACGATCTCGCTGGCAACCCCCTTTTCCTTCAAGCGGATGGCTTCCTCGACTGCGATCTCGTCGAAGGGGTTCATCGACATCTTGACGTTGGCGGTGTCGATTCCCGTGCCGTCCGGGCGGACCCGGATCTTGACGTTGAAATCGACCACCCGCTTGACGGGGACCAGGATCTTCATGCGCAGCCCTGCTGTTGCCCGCCGGGAAGGTCCCCGCGGCGCGACCGAGTGGGAAAGTCAGCCGGCCGGTTGAGGCAGCCGGGGGCCAGTGCAACCGCCTTCTTCGCAGGTGCAACAGGCAGGCGACCATAGTGGGCGGCCCCGTGAGCGGTCAACGGGGCGGAACGCCAAAACCGACGGCCCCGCCCGGGCGGGAAGCCCTGGAACGCCGAGCTACGAGCGGGCGAGCATCAGCAGCAGGGCGAACAGCAGGATCGCGACCCCCTGCAGCAGCACGCGATACTGCATCAGCTGGTTCGACCGCGCCCCGTCCGCCCGGCCGGAGACGAAGCCGATCAGGCCCGCGAACAGCACGCCGAGCACGCCCAGCATCGCGATCCCGGTCAGGATGAACAGGAATGTCTTCATCGCCCGGTCGTAATCCCCAGCGTCTGATCCGCGGAGGCGGAATCGCCGGAGCGGTGAATCAGCCGCTCAGACATGCCTGAAGCATGATCCACTTAAGTGGGTCATGCTTTAGACCCTGGCGGCGACCGCGTCCGCACAACATCGCGTGACCGCCCCGGCTCGCGGTCAGGGCGGCGGCCGCCTCGCTCCCGCCAGCGCCGCGGCACCCGCGAAGGCAAGGGCCGCGCAGGCAAGGAAGCCGGTGCCGTAGCTTCCGGTCAGGCTGACCAGGGCCGAGAACACGGTCGGTGCCACCACCATCGCCATCGCGAACATGGTGGCAAGCATGCCGGTTGCGGCCGCCGCCCGCTGCGGCGCGGCGCGGGCTGCCTCGCTCAGCACCACGCCGTTCCAGCCGATCGCGGTCGCGCCCAGCGCGATCGCCGCAGCGGTGATCAGCGGGCCGGGCCATGCCGGGTTGGCCAGGGCCATCGCGATGCCGGCAAGGCCGGTGGCGATGCCGATCGCGATCAGCACGCGCCACGGCCGCCACTGGTCGGCAACCACGCCCCACAGCACCCGCCCCGCCGCCCCGGCGAACTGTGCGATCGACAGGTTGATCCCGGCATCGATATGTGAAACGCCGAGCGCCTCGACCTGGTAGACCACGAAGAAGGCCGAGAAACAGAACTGGCTGCAGCCATAGGCCATCGCCGCCAGCGTCAGCGCGCGCAGCGTCTGGTCCTCGCGGAACAGTTTCAGCTGGTCCCTGGCGCCGGTCAGCGTCACCTGGTGCAGCGGGTCGCGCGCCGCATCGTGCAGGCGGCGCAGCGGCTGCATCAGCGCCGCGATGCCAAGCACGATCGCGGAGGAGGCGATCAGCGTGCCGTGCCAACCGATCTCCTGTGCAAGCGACGGGCAGATCGCCCCGATCAGCACCACGCCAAGCGGTGTGCCGGTCTGCTTCACGCTGAACAGCAGCGCCCGCCGTCGTTCCGGCGCGACCACATGCAGCAGCTGCGACCCTGCCGCGGTCAGCGGCCCGTGCCCGAGACCGGCCACGAAGGCCGAGCCGAACAGCACCAGCAGCGCCGAGCCGGGCGTTGCCAGCACTGCCGCCGAAAGACCCGCTGCAATGCCGACCAGGCATAGCTGGCAGGTGCGCACGCCGCCCAGCCGCTGCACCAGCCCGCCGGCGAAAGGGCTGGTAAAGGAGTAGCCGAGATAGCAGACGGCGGTATAAACCCCCGCCAGTTTCAGCGGCACGCCGAGTTCGGTGCCGATCACCGGCGCCAGCACCGGCACCGTCAGGAACGCCGCCATGCCCGCGACATGCGTCAGCATCAGGGCGGTGACGACGAACACCAGGTCCGGTACTGCAAGGCCCGGTGCGGCGGTTCTGCCGGATGCGGGAACGGTCGGCATGATGGCTTTCGGGATCGGGTGCGCTAAGACCACGACGAGGCAACCCGCCGCAGACTACTGACGGTTGCAAAACGCGCAAGCAGAGATTGCGCTCATCGACACGGAGACTTGCGTGCCCGCCATGCGCGTCGTGCTGGTTCTGCTGGGCCTGCTCTCGTGCCTCGTCGGCCTCTCCGCGGCCGCCCAGGGCCAGCCGCCATCCACCCAGGCGCCGGCGGCGGCGGCGGCGCCGACGCAGGCCGCGGCAACGGCGCCCGACGCCCCGCCCGCTCCCGCGGCTCCTGCCCCCGGGCTCAGCCGGGCCGACATCGAACGCCTGCTGTCGATGCTGCAAGATGACACCCAACGCGCCGCCTTCGTCGCCAACCTGGAGACGCTGCTGCGTGCATCGGGCGCCGCGCCGGCGCCGGAGGCGGCGCTGATCCCGCTGCCGCCCGGCTCGCTCGGCGCGCAGCTGCTGCTCGGCATCTCCGGGCGGATCGACCACATGTCGCACCGCGTGCTCGAGCTTGCGCAGGACGCCTATGACCTGCCGGGCCTGGTCGCCTGGTTTGAGGCAGTGTGGCAGAGCCCCTGGCTGCGCGACAAGGCGCTCGAGGCGTCGGGGCTCGTGCTGCTGCTGCTCGGGGTCGGCGCGCTCGGCGTCTGGGCGGCGCGGCGGGCGCTGGCCGGCCCGTATGCGCGGCTCGGCCAGGCCGAGGGCCTGAACCTGCTGCCGCGCCTGCTCAGGGTCGCGGCGCGCTTCATGCTCGACCTCGTGTCGATCGTGGTGTTCCTGGCGACGACCTACACGGTGATCCTGCTGGCCGCGCCGCAGCTCACCTCGCGGCTGATCCTGCTGTCGGTCAATAACGCGCTGATCATCGTCGGCATCGTGATGTGCGCGGCCAAGGCGGTACTGTCGCCGTCGTCGGCTTCGCTGCGGCCGCTGCCGCTGTCGGATGCGACCGCGGCGGCGCTGCTGCGCTGGTTCCGCCGCCTGGTCACCGTCGCCGTTTCCGGGCTGGTCGCGGCCGAGGCCGGCCTGGTGCTGGGGATGGACCCGGTCAGCCACTCGTCCGCCATCAAGATCGTCTGGGCGGTGGTCTCGATCATGCTGGTGCGCCTGATCATCCGCAGCCGCCGGGCGGTGCGGCTGGCGATCCACGCGCCCGAAGGCGCGCGCGGGCTGTGGGCGGTCACCCGCAACCGTGTGGGCGATCTTTGGCACATCGTCGCCATCGTCTACATCATCGCCGCCTGGCTGGTGCTGGCCGCCGAGATCCCGCACGGGTTCGAGGGGATGCTGCAGGTCAGCGTCGCCTCGCTGCTGATTTTTGGGGTCGCCAAGGGCGTGGAGACCGTGCTGGGCCGCGCGCTCGATGCCGCCTTTCGCGCCGGCGGCGCGATGGCGGCGAGCCGGCCGCTGCTGGCCGCGCGCGCGCTGCGCTACCTGCCGGTGCTGCGCAAGGTCGTGATGGCGCTGCTGTGGACCGGCGCCTTGCTGCTGCTGTTCGAGGCCTGGGGTCTCGGCCCGATCGACTGGTTCAAGGGCGGCGCGCTGGGGGCGCGGCTTGTTGGTGCGGTCGCCAACATCGCGATCACCGTGCTGCTCTCGCTGCTGATATGGGAAGGGACCAACGTCGCCATCGAACGCCATCTGGCGATACTCTCGCGCAATGCGCAAAGCGCGAAGTCGGCGCGCGTGCGCACCCTGATGCCGATGCTGCGCACCACGCTGCTGGTCGCGATCGTGGTGGTCGCCACCGTGACCGTGCTCTCCGAGATCGGGGTCAACGTCGCGCCGCTGCTGGCCGGTGCCGGCGTGATCGGCATCGCGGTCGGCTTCGGCAGCCAGAAACTGGTGCAGGACGTGATCACCGGCGCCTTCCTGCTGTTCGAGGACGCGATCGCGGTGGGCGACGTGGTCAGCCTCGGCGGCCAGTCGGGCGTGGTCGAACAGCTCACCATCCGCTCGATCCGGCTGCGCGCACTCGACGGCTCGATCCACATCATCCCGTTCAGCGCGGTGACCACGGTGACCAACATGACGCGCGACTACGGCTATGCCGTGTTCGATATCGGCGTCTCCTACAGCGCCGATCCGGACCGCGTGGTGAGCGTGCTGCGCGAGATCGGCAAGGAGATGCGCGAGGAGGACCGCTGGGCGGCGGTGATCCGCGAGCCGCTGGACGTGATGGGGGTCGAGCGGCTGGCCGATTCCGCGGTGATCGTGCGCGCCCGCTTCAAGACCGACCCGGCCAGCCGCTGGGCGGTGAACCGCGAGTTCCTGCGCCGGGTCAAGCAGCGCTTCGATGCCGAGGGCATCGAGATTCCGTTCCCCTCGCGCAAGGTGGTGGTCGAGGCGCCACCCGGTACCAGCCAGGCGGTGCGCGACGCCGCCGCCGCGGCCGGATCGGAATGATACGGCCGGCATGCCCGACCGGGATCATCATCTTCGGTGATGGCAGCGATCGGGATCGCGCGGCTTCCGTAACCCCCCCCGCCGTGTCATCTCCCTCGCAGCAAATCTGGTAAGGAGGCGACGATGGCAAAGGTGCTGGTGCTCTATTATTCGATGTTCGGCCATATCGAGACGATGGCCGGCGCGATCGCCGAAGGCGTGCGCGCCGGCGGCGCCGAGGTGACGGTCAAGCGCGTGCCGGAAACCATCCCCGAGGCGCAGGCGAGGCAGATCGGCGTCAAGCTCGACCAGGCAGCGCCGGTGGCGAGCATCGACGAGCTGCCGGCCTATGATGCGATCATCGTCGGCGCGCCGACCCGCTATGGCAACGTGCCGGGACAGATGCGCACCTTCTGGGACCAGACCGGCAGGCTCTGGCAGAAGGGGGCATTGGTCGGCAAGCTGGCCAGCATGTTCACCAGCACCGGCACGCTCGGCGGCAACGAAAGCACCATCATCGGCTTCATGAGCCAGTTCATGCACCAGGGCATGGTCTATGTCGGCCTGCCGTACGCGGCACCCGAGCTCTCCGATGTGTCGGAGGTTCGCGGCGGCAGTCCGTGGGGCGCCGCCACCGTCGCCGCCCCCGACGGCAGCCGCCAGCCCAGCGCGATGGAACTGCGGCTCGCCCGCTTCCAGGGCGCGCACGTGGCGAAGATCGCGGCGAAACTGGCGGCCTGATAGGGCGGCCTGTTAGGGCGGCCTGATACCAGCGGCACGAGACTTTGACTCGTGCCGAGGCGCCGAAGGCGCCCGCCGCCGGCGCGGCGAGCCAAGGCGGCAGAGCCGCCGCCCGGCGCTTGAGGGCGATGAAAGACTCAATACCAACGGTCAATGCAAGTGACCGTTGGTATGATACGGCGGCGCGCGCTCTGCCCCCGCTCAGCGCGCGCCCCACGCCACCTGGTCGTCGCACAGCGGCTGGAACCCGCGATCGGTCAGTACCGACGGCATGCTGGCGGCGATGCAGCCGAGGCCCGGCCGATAGAGGCAGGGCACGACGTGGAAGCACATGCCTGCCTCCAGCACCTGGTCGCTGCCCCGCCGGATCGCCACCACGTCGTCCTCGCCCCAGCCGGGCGGGAAGGCGCAGCCGATGCCGTAGGCCGGGCGCGTCACCATGAACTCGGCGACCCCCGCCTTCTCGATCACGGTTTCGAACACCCGCGCCGCCTCGTGCGAGGTCATGCCCGGCCGCACCGCCTGATAGCCGGTATCCAGCGCCTCGCGGCAGATCGCGAACAGGCGGCGCGCCTCGGCCGGCGGTTCGCCGAGCGAGTACATGCGATAGACCGGCGTGTGGTAGTCGGCGATCGAGGCAGCGGGTTCGATGTTCACCACCTCGCCGGGCCGGATCGCCTCGCCGCACCAGGTGACATGCGCGCGCGCGGTGCGGGGGCCTGCGCACACGTTCGGCATCTGCGCGACCCGGTCCGAGCCGTTGCGGATCAGGCTTTCGGTGACGACCGCGGCCAGCCCGGTGTCGGTGATGCCCGGCCGCAGCGCCTGGAAACCGTCGTGGCACGCGCGCGCCACGATGCTGCCCGCCCGCCGCAGCAGCGCGATCTCGGCCTCGCTTTTCACGCGGCGCAGACGCTCGACGAGGCCGGTCGCGTTCACCCACTCGGCGCCGGCGGTGATGCCGACGAACGCGGCGAGGCTCGGCTTGATGCTGCCGAGCTCGATGCCGATCCGCTTCGCACCCGGCCAGCGCGCGGCCAGCGCCGTGCGCAGCGCCAGGCCGAAATCCTCGCCAT
>JADYYZ010000568.1 GCA_020853405.1 Acetobacteraceae bacterium | reverse complement strand
GCTGGCGCGCGAGCCTGCCCTGGTCGCGCCGCCGGCCGCGAGCTGCGCATCGGGCCTGGTCTGGGACCGCCGCTGGCGGGTGCGGGCGCCGGCCGGGCTGGTTGTCGGCGCGCTGGGGCGCGGTTCCGTGCCGGGGCGCCCGCGCGCCGGGGCCGAGCTGCCGGCCCGCCTTGCCGCGGTGCTGCCGTCGGTGCGCACTGCCGAAGGCAGGCTGGTCGCGGTGCCATCGCTCGGCTGGTGCGCCGAGGGGGGAGAGGGCGCTGCCGTCTGCTTTGCCCCCCCGGCGCCGCTGGCCGGCCCACCCTTCATGCCCGCGCATGCGACCGGCGGAGCCATGCGCGCGGCTGGGCTTCAAGGGTCGGCAGGATGACCCATTTATGCCATGATGGCGGCGGCGGAGGGCGGCGGGCCGCGCGTGGCCACCCCGCCCGATGCTGGAACCGGTCGTGTTCGGCCGGCAAGGACGAGGTCAGGTGAGCAATTTCGGTCGGAACATCGCGCTCTGGGTCATCATCGCGCTGCTTTTGGTGGCGCTGTTCAACCTGTTCCAGCCCTCGACGCCGCGCCAGACGGGCACCTCGATCGCCTACAGCGACTTCCTGACCTACGTCCATGACGGCCAGGTGCGCGACGTCACCATCCAGGGCCGCACCGTCACCGGCCAACTCAGCGACGGGCGGACCTTCTCGACCTACACGCCCGAGGACCCGAGCCTGGTCAGCAAACTGACCGACAAGGGCGTGCGCGTGCAGGCCCGCCCCGAGGACAGCGACGTCAACCCGCTGCTGCACTATCTTCTGAGCTGGTTCCCGATGCTGCTGCTGATCGGGGTCTGGATCTTCTTCATGCGCCAGATGCAGTCGGGCGGCGGCCGGGCCATGGGCTTCGGCAAGTCGCGGGCGCGGCTGCTGACCGAAAAGACCGGCCGCGTGACGTTCGAGGATGTCGCCGGCATCGACGAGGCCAAGGCCGAGCTCGAGGAAATCGTGGAATTCCTGCGCGATCCGCAGAAGTTCCAGCGCCTGGGCGGCAAGATCCCCAAGGGCGTGCTGCTGGTCGGCCCCCCCGGCACCGGCAAGACCCTGCTCGCCCGCGCCATCGCCGGCGAGGCGAACGTGCCGTTCTTCACCATCTCCGGCTCCGACTTCGTCGAGATGTTCGTGGGCGTCGGTGCCAGCCGGGTGCGCGACATGTTCGAGCAGGGCAAGAAGAACGCGCCCTGCATCATCTTCATCGACGAGATCGACGCGGTCGGCCGGCACCGCGGCGCCGGCCTCGGCGGCGGCAACGACGAGCGCGAGCAGACGCTGAACCAGATGCTGGTCGAGATGGACGGCTTCGAGAGCAACGAGGGCGTGATCCTGATCGCGGCCACCAACCGCCCCGACGTGCTCGACCCCGCGCTTCTGCGCCCCGGGCGCTTCGACCGCCAGGTGGTGGTGCCCAACCCCGACGTGAACGGGCGCGAGAAGATCCTGCGCGTGCACATGCGCAAGGTGCCGCTGGCGGCCGATGTCGAGGCCAGGGTCATCGCCCGCGGCACCCCGGGCTTCTCGGGTGCGGACCTCGCCAACCTGGTGAACGAGGCGGCGCTGCTCGCCGCCCGCCTGGGCAAGCGCGTGGTCGGCATGCACGAGTTCGAGGCCGCCAAGGACAAGGTGCTGATGGGCACCGAACGCCGCAGCCTCGCGATGAGCGATGCCGAGAAAAGGATGACCGCCTATCACGAGGCCGGCCACGCGCTGATCGCGATCAGCGAGCCCGAGTGCGACCCCGTGCACAAGGCCACGATCATCCCGCGCGGCCGGGCGCTCGGTCTCGTGATGAGCCTGCCCGAGGGCGACCGCTACTCGAAATCGAAGGCGAAACTGATCGCCGAGATCACCATGGCGATGGGCGGCCGTGCCGCCGAGGAGATCATCTTCGGCCCCGACAAGGTCTCGAACGGGGCGGCCGGCGACATCAAGATGGCCACCGACCAGGTGCGCCGGATGATCACCGAATGGGGCATGAGCGACAAGCTCGGCATGATCGCCTATGGCGACAACAGCCAGGAGGTGTTCCTGGGCCACAGCGTGACGCAGTCGAAGAACGTCTCCGAGGCGACGTCGCGCGAGATCGATTCCGAGATCAAGGCGCTGATCGACCAGGCCTATGCCAGGGCCAGGGAGCACCTGACGCGCGATCTCGACAAGCTGCACGCCCTGGCCAAGGGCCTGCTGGAGTTCGAGACGCTGTCGGGCGAGGAGATCCACATGCTGCTGCGCGGCGAGCCGATCGTGCGCAAGCCGCCCGAGGAGGATCGCGCCGCCCCCGATGCGCGGCGGTCGAGCGTGCCCAGCGCCGGCCGGCCGAAGCAGCAGCCCGCACCCGACCTGGGGCCAGGTGCGGCGCCGCAGCCCAACGCCTGAGCACGGCGGCGCCGGCCCCGGCGCGCGATGCTGATCGAGCCGGTCGGCCTGCTCGACGGCGCGGCGGCGCGCGAAGCGGTCGGGCAGGGCGTCGCGAAGTGGCTGGCCGGCGGGCCGGTCGCGTTCACGGCCCTTCGCATCGGCAGCGCATTCGCCGGCATCGCCGATGCGCCCGCGGCCCTCTCGGCGCCGCGGCCTGCCTGGGCCGGGCTTGCCGCCGACCGGCCGCTGGTGATGGGCGTGATCAACATCACGCCTGACAGTTTCTCCGACGGCGGCGTCCATCTCGACCCTGATGCGGCGATCGCCAGCGGGCGAAGAATGTTCGAGGACGGCGCCGACATCGTCGATCTCGGGGCGGAGAGCACGCGCCCCGGCGCCGCCCCGCTCGAGCTCGCCGAGGAACACCGCCGGCTGCTGCCGGTGCTGCGGGCGCTGGTGGCGCACGGCCCGGTCAGCGTCGATACCCGCAACGCCCTGACCATGCGGGCAGCACTCGATGCGGGTGCCCGGGTGGTGAATGACGTCTCGGCCCTGACGCACGACGCCCTGGCACTCGCGACCGTGGCCGAGGCGGGCTGCCCGGTGGTGTTGATGCACATGCGCGGCACGCCCGCGACCATGCAGGCCCGCACCGACTACCGCGACGTCGCGGCCGAGGTGTTTGCGGAACTCGCCGCCCGCATCGCGGCGGCCGAGGCGGCCGGCATCGCGCGCGCAAGCATCGTCGCCGACCCCGGCATCGGATTCGCCAAGACCGCGGCGCAGAACCTCGAGCTGCTCGACCGGCTGGCCGGCCTGCATGGCCTCGGCGTGCGGCTGATGGCCGGTGCCAGCAGGAAATCCTTCATCGGCCGCTTCGCCGGCGTGCCGGAGCCGGCGAACCGGCTGCCCGGCTCGCTCGCCGCCGCTTTGTTCGCGCTCGCGCGCGGGG
>JADYYZ010000567.1 GCA_020853405.1 Acetobacteraceae bacterium | reverse complement strand
GACCACCGCCCGCCGGCCGAGATCGTCGCGAGCGTGATCGAGAAGGAGCGGCAGGTTTTGGCGCTGCTCGACGAGATCAGGGCGCTGGTCGCTGAGCGGGTGGCGTGACGGTGCGTTGGCCGATGGTGCCGCTGGGCGAGGTTCTGACGCCCGCCGGAGAGCCGCATCGTGTCGAGACGGAGCGAAGCTACCCGAACTTGGGCATCTACAGCTTTGCGCGTGGTTGTTTCGAAAAACCCCCGATCGATGGCAATCTGACGAGCGCGCCGACGCTGTATCGCGTTCGCAGCGGGCAGTTCATCTACAGCCGCCTGTTCGCCTTCGAAGGCGCCTATGCGGTGGTGCCGGATGAGCTCGACGGCGCCTTCGTGTCGAATGAGTTTCCCTGCTTTGACGTCCAGCGAGACCTCGCCCTGCCACGTTATCTCCGTTGGATGTTCTCGCTCCCCAGGATGTGGGCCTCCTTGGCGGAGGGAAGCAAAGGCATGGGTGACCGGCGGAAGCGGGTGCATCCAGAGCAACTGCTCACGTTCCAGGCGGCTCTGCCTTCGCTCGACATGCAGCGGCGGATCGTGGCGCGGCTCGACGCTGTCGAGGCGCGGATTGCGCAGCGGCAGTGCGCGGTCGACGCGTTGGACAAGGAGCTTGCAGCACTGCTCGCCGCCGCGTTCCGCCGCATCACCGAGGATGCGCCGCGCGCGCGCATGGGCGACATTGCGCCCATCGTACGGAGGCCAATCACCATCGAGACCGACCAAGTCTATCGCGAGATCGGAGCAAGAGCGTTCGGGCGTGGCCTCTTTGAGAAGCCTCCTCTGCGCGGAGACAGCCTCACATGGCAAAAGCTCTTCCTGATCGAAGCAGGCGACTTGGTCATCAGCAACATCAAGGCTTGGGAAGGCGCATTCGCGGTTGCCGACGCAGCGCACCATGGCGCGGTCGGCTCGCACCGATACCTGACGAGCGTTGTTGATCGGCGTCGCGTGACGCCCGACTTCGCTTGGTTCTTCCTCCAATCTCCGCCGGGCATTGCGCAGGTGCAGGCGGCGTCCCCAGGGAGTGCCGACCGAAACCGCACGCTCAGCCAGGATCGGTTCGCGGCGATTGAAGTGCCGGTACCGCCGCTCGACGCCCAGCAGTGGTTCGATGCGCTCCAGCAGAAGGCACGCGCCGCACGAGAGGCCCAGGCTTCTGCGGCTGCCGAGCTGGACCATCTGGTGCCCGCGCTACTCGCCGAAGCCTTCGGCAGCGGCTGAGGCAGGCTCGTCCATGCGCCGGGGCGCCGCATCGGCGCGCACACCGCAACCGCCATCACCCCTCGAAGACCAGCCGCAGCAGCGGGTCGCCATTCAGGAACGACGTGAACACCAGGTCGTCCGGCATCGCCTGCCCGGGCATGACGCCAACCAGTCCAAGCACCTCGGCGCGCAGAACAGCGCCGCGCGCAAGCCAGCGCGCCGCCGCCGCGTTCGCGTCGCGCGGCAGGTAGCCGAGCTTGAGGCCAGCGAGCGATCCACCCGGCGGCATCAGAACCTCGACGGCGTTCGAATCATGCGGATTGCCTGGCTCTGCCCGAAGGTCGAGCAGCAAGCCGGCGGGCAGCCGTCCCCATACCTGGCCCAGCCCATGATGGAACCCGCCGGCGATGGCGAAGTGGAACAGGGCCAGCCGCGGCGGCGGCAACACCCGCGCCGTAGCGAGACCGAACGCCGCCGATAGACCGAGCACGACGAGATCACGGCGAGAGAACGCAAGGGAAGCGGCCAGGTCTGTGCTCATGACCGCGCGGTATGGCACGACCCCACGCCAGTTTCTGACGCGATTCACTCAACGCTTGGCCGCAGCATGCCGCCGACGGCGCTGCGCGGGCCGCTACGGCACCCACCACAGAGCGCCATTCAGCCAGCCATAGGCGCCGATCCGCTCGCCCGGCTGCGGCACGCGGCCCTGCGCGACGTGGTCGGTAACGAACATCGCCAGCCTGAACCCGCCGGCGCTGGCCATCACCTTGAACAGGCCCTGGCCGCGCAGCGTGTGGTGCAGCCGCTCCACCGACTCCACCGTGCCCCACAACTCCATTTCGTCGGGCGCGATGTCGGGGCGCATCACGTAGGCGTCGATGGCGTTGAAGTCGATCGTATCGCCCTCGCGCCAGGAATCGGGCAGGGCATCGGGTGCGGCCCGTCTCACCGCGGCAAGCCATGCGGGCGCCGGCAACTCCATCGGGCCGTCGATCACGCGGCAATGGTAGGCCAGCAGCCCCAGGATGAATTCCGGCGCCGAACCCCCGCGGTACAGGCTGCGCGTCGCGCCCCAATGCAGGTCGAAGAACGCAACCTCGCTGCCATCGGGGAGGCTGCCGTGCAGGATCGCCTGGCAGCGGCTGGGCGAAAGCAGGGCGCGCCGCAACGTGATCGCGACGTTGGGGGCGCCCTGCATGAAGGGGTAGAAGGAGTCGACGAAATTGCCCTCGCCACCGATCCGCACCGAGACGATCGTGGTCAGCGGCAGGTGCGGGCAGGCCAGCAGGATCACGCCGGGCTCGTCCTGCGGCAGGCTTTGCACCTTCGCGGCATTGTCGCGGTTCTCCAGCACGGTGAACGCCGGCGCGCCCTGGGCCAGCAGGCCGGGGAGCTCGGCAATCACGCGCTCGACCTCGCGCGCGCCGAACGGCTCCCAATGCTGGCCCGGCCGATATGCGTCCCACTCCGCCTCGGTCATCACCTGCCACCACGATGTGTCGAGCGGTTCGTCGGGGGTCGGTGCGGGCATGGGGGCGTCCGGTTGCGATGCCTGCGTCAGCATCGCCATGCCCGGCGGCGCTGCACAAGCATACGGGCGCACGGCCGACTCCGTCGCCCGGGTATCACCCCGGCAGCGGCTCGGTCCCCCGGCTGAGGATCCGGCCGCCAACTGGCAGCCGACCGATGCGCCGCCGCTGCTTGCCAGTAACTATGTCGCCCAGGATGGCGGCGAGATGATCTATCGCGACCTGGAGTTTCCGCTGACCACCTCGGTCAGCACCGTGCAGCGGCTGATGAAGGTCGAGTTGGAGCGCAACCGCCGCCAGCGCACCGTGGCGTTCCCGGCCAACCTCTCCGCCCTGCGGCTGCGGCCCTGGGAGGCGGCGACCGTCGCCCTCGACCGGCCGACGCCCTTCCCGGCGCGGGTCACCGCCTGGTCGCTGGCCGCCGAGGCTGCGTCGACCTCACCCTGGAGGAGGAGGAGGACGCCGCGGTGTGGGCCTGGAACCCGGCGGTGGATGAGCGCACCACGGGGAGCAATCCCGCCGTGGTGCTGCCGAACCCCGGTGTCATCGCCACACCGGCCAGCATCACGGTGGAGACGCCACAGGCGACCGTCTTTGCCGTGCTCGCCGTGTCCTGGGCGGCGGTCGGCTCCTCGCATCTCGCCGGCTACCAGGTGGAGTTCCTGCCCGCCTCGGTGGCGGCCTGGCAGGGCCATGGCGGCTCCCTGGGTGCGACCGCGGCCGCGATCCCCACCGCCGAGCCGACCGGCTGCTTCCGGGTGTGCGCCGTGGCGCGCAGCGACGCCGTGTCGGGCTGGCGCCAGGCCCTCGTCCCGGCCGCAGTGGCGGCGCCCACCGCCACCGGCATTGCGGGCGGCATCCGCCTCTCCGGCGGCCTCCCGCCCGACGCCGTGCGGCTGCAGGTGTTCGAGGCCAGCAGCAGCAGCTTCGCCGCGGCCACCAAGCTGCCCACCGAGCCGACCAGCCTGTTCTGGGGCCGCACCGGCCTCAGCGCCGGCGCCACAAGCTGGTACTGGCTGCGTGCCGTCTCGGCCGAGGGCAACGTCTCGGCCCTGGTCGGGCCGGTGACAGCGACCGCGCCGTAGGGACATCCCCCATGCCCGCCCGCATCGACGACCTGCTGGTGCTCGACACCGCGGTCGGCAAGACCGATCTCGCCAAGTACCTGCGCGACCGCGAGACCGTGCTTCCGTCCGACTTCGGCGGCCTCGGCGACGGCGTCGCCGACGATCGCGCCGCTATCCAGGCGGCCTTCGATCGCGCGGCGGCGGACCAGAAATTCGCCGTCATCCCGCCCGGCACCTGGAACGTCTCCGCCGGCATCACCCTCGGTGGCGGCGCCCGCGGCCTGATCATGCACGGGATGCTGCGATACACGGGCATCTCCGCGGCGACCGTGTTGACGCTGGGCGATGGCGGCACCACCCGCAATGGCGAGAAGCACTATGCCGGGCTGCAGGTCGTGCGTGCCACCCAGTCCGATTGGCTCGACGAGGCCGACATCGGCATCCTGGTGCGCAACATCGACGCCTCCGTCGTCGAACTACGGCTGGTGTCGGGCTTCACCATCGGCCTGCGCACGCTGGGCGACGGCCGCGGCGTCGAGGACAGCACCTTCCACCTCGGCCGCATCCTCAACAACCGCATCGGCCTCGACATCCACTGCGCCACCGCGACCGCCTGGAACACCTCCATCCGCTACTATGGCGGCCACTTCGCCATCGCGACGGGGATCAACCCCACCATCGACCGCTTTGGGATCCGGCTGTCCAAGGCGGACGGCGCCTATTCCAACCACAACCGGCACGTCTTCGATGCGCCGAACCTCGAGCTGCGTCAGCTCGATCCGAATGTCGCCATCCCCTTCCTCAACGAGACTAGCGGCTCGGCGATCATCGGCCGGGCGCTGCGCATGGAGGCCTGCTCGCCCATCGTCGCCCGGCACACCGCGGCGGCGCAGGATTGCGAGTACGAGGTCGCCTGGTCCAACACCTACCAGGTCGGCATCGAGTACGCCGCGACCGCGACGCGTTGCGGCAACACCGTGCTCAACCGCCACCGGGCGCCGGCATCGCGGCATCTGCGGCTGCTCGGGGCGGTGCCCAATGTGCGGGCCAGGGCCTTCCGGCACAGCGCCACCGAGATCGGCGTCGAGGGGTTGGCGGTGATCGCCACCTCGACCACCTCCGCGACCACGCTGGCAGGGCTGTCCTTCAACGGGCTGGATGACATCACGCCGACCTCGCGCGGGCTTCTGCTCGAGGCGCAGCGAGGGTTGGCCTTCGTGGTGGACTGCGGGCAGGCGAAGGAGTTCGCGCTTGTGCATTCCCTCGTCGGTGGCGCCGACGGCGGGCGGATCTTCGTGCGCTGCTTCGATGCGGCGATGAACGTCCGCGAGAACGTCGCCGGCGACGCGCTGGCCTCGATCACCACCCTGCTGCGGAACGTCCCGTCCAAGGCCTGGACCGGCGGTGCCGCGATGGCGGACGCGTCGCTGAACAAGCGCATGACGGTGCGGCTCGGACCGGGGTGGCCTTTGCGCAGATCGGCATCGTCGGCTTCGACGGGCAGATCGAGGTCGAGGCGCTGCGGCTCTACGGATTGCCCGAGGCGGCGCCGGCGCTGCTCTGCGGCACGCCGGCCCTTCCGGTGGGGCAACGGGAGTTCGCGGCGGAGGGTTCGTGGGACCTGCCGAACCTGGCAGCCGGGGCGACCAGCCTGCTCGATGTCACCGTCGCCGGCGCGCGGCAAGGCGACCTTGCCTACGCGGCGCTGGCATCGTCGACGCGCTTCATCGAGCTCGACGCCACCGCGTGGTCCAGCAACACTGTGCGCGTCAGGGCCAGGAACATCTCGCCCAGCACCACCTTCGATCTCGGCGCGGCGACGCTGTCGGTGCAGGTGACCAAGCGGTGCGTGCCGTGAGTGGGTTGGCGGGTGCGGCCCCATCGTCTCCGCACCCGCCGCCAACCATGCGGCCGGCCCTATGACGACCGGCCTCGCGGGTACCAGCGGGTTCGCCGCCACTCCCACCACCGCCCTCGATCCGCCCCACCGTGCGGCGTCTCCAGCGGTCCCCGCGCTTCCGGGTCCGGGTCCCCAACACAAACGCAACCAGGAAAGCAGCAACACCGAGAGCCGGCGCCGACGAAAAAAGGCGACCGTGTCGCATCCGAAGGGCTACAGGTCGCCAGCGCCGCACCTACAATACGATGACGCGATGAAGGTCCCTGGGCGATGCAACGAAACGGTAGCCGCCGGGTGGCGGAGCAGGAAGCGATCGACAGGGTTCGTCCCGGGTTTCGTCGGAAATGTCCCCACGCTTGTCCGACAGACGGCGTGGGGCGATGCCGGGGATCGAGGGCTACTATCTCGCGGTGACGCATAGCGCGGTCACCATGGCGGCAATCATGGGGAAGCTCATCGCGCGGGAAGTGACAGGGCAAGCCACGGCGTCGGAACTCGTGCCGTGCCGCCCCGGGCGCTTCTTCGCCAATCATGCCGCCATCGACGGCGGCGCCGAGGCATTCGTCTCGGCAGGATGAGGGAGCGCCCGGCGCGCCGTTCCGGCTTCGGTGATGTGGCACTGCGCCAGTAGGCGAGGAGCGAGCGCTCGACTGTGTGGCCAAGCGGGTGTTCCAGTCTTGGTCCAACAAGCAAACCGATGGCAGGATCATCAAATTGAAGTTGCTGCTCCCGATAGATGCATGGGCGCGGAAAGCTCGACCTGCTTCGCGCCAGGCTCGTCGCCACAGCGTGATCGGCAGGACCAGCGCGGAAAGTGGGTCAGAGCCAGATCGGGGCCCCTCTGAAGGATGGGTTCACGTTGGCCCCTGGTGATGCCGAGGGCACGGTAGAGATGCCGGTGGTGGAGGCGATCAGGAAGATCCGTAGGCTGCACGAGATCGAGGACCTGGGGATCAAGGCGGTCTGCCGTCCGCTTGGTGTGTCGCGGAAGGCCGTGCGGTCGGGTGCGACGGAGTTCCGCCGCGACCCGCTGACCGTTGACCATGCGGCGCCGCCGCTGCGCAGGCATCTTGCCACGATCGAGGCGGCAAGGACCGCCTGACCTTCCGATGCCGCCGTGCCATTCTTCCCGAGCAGTCGGCAACGGGCGCAACGTTGACTTCCGCCCGCAACACGGGACCAGTGCTATGCGTGGATCCGCCCCGAACGCCACGACCCCGCTGCTGACCACCAAGCAGCACGGCGCGGTCTCGGTATTCAGGCCGGAGGCGCTGCTCCGCGAGGCGCGACGCCAGAAGGGCTTGCCACACGAGGAGGTGCCGCCGGTCTGCCTGCTCGACCCGGATGGCGACATCGTGCGGCACCTGGCGCATCAGGGCCTGGCGCGCCGGCACGGAGGCTGGGCCTGCTACCATTCGGAGATGGTGGCCTTCGACCTGCCCAGCCTGGGAGCGGTAGGGGTGGTCGGCTGCGCCGTCGGTGCGCCCTATGCCGTGCTGGTAGCGGAGCAGGCATTCGCCTCCGGCTGCCGCCTCCTGGTCAGCGTCACCTCCTCCGGTCGCATCGCCGAGGACCTGCCGGCCGAGCCCCATTTCGTGCTGATCCGGCGGGCGCTGCGCGACGAGGGCACCAGCCACCACTACCTGCCGCCTTCGACCTTCGCCGAAGCGCCTCGGCCTGATCTTCTCGACCGGGTAGCATCGCGGCTGCGTGCCGAAGCGCCGGACCTTCTCCTGCTGGAGGGCGCGACCTGGACGACCGACGCGCCATTCCGCGAGACGGAAGCCGCCATCGCGGCAGCACGCGCCGAGGGGTGCCTCGCGGTCGAGATGGAGGCGGCCGGCCTCTACGCCTTCGCGGCGGCCTGCAATCGGCCGGTCGTGTGCTTCGCGCACGTAACCAATGCGATGGGCCTGGACGAAGGGGATTTCGAGAAAGGCGAAGCCAATGGTTCGACCGACGCGCTGCGGGTGCTGGCCGCGACGGTCCGGACCTTTCTCGCAAAGACGCCTCCCGCCTGATCCGGCCGGCCGGCGCCCGCGATTGGAACAGGAGTGACCACGATGCGCACGAATCCGTTCCTCGACACCTGGCTGTTCCTCATCGGGCAGCAGCCGGACCAGGTCGCGCTCGGTGTCTGGCGATGGCTGGTCGTAGCACTCTTCCTCGGGCTGCTGGTCGCCTCCGTGGCGATCGCGCTGCGCGAATGGCGCGCCGATCCGGCGCAGCGCACCGCCGGCAACATCGTCACCTGGGCCTTCCGCACCATGATGGGTGCGATGTGGTTCCAGGGCGCGCTGTGGAAACTGCCGCTGCCGCGCTCGGACGGCTTCTTCTTCTGGACGGGACAGATCGCCGAGAACGCGGCCTTCGAGATCCACCGCACCATCGCGCGCGACATCATGCTGCCCTACCTCCCCCTCTTCCAGGCGCCGGTCTTCCTCGCCGAGATGTTCATGGGGATCACGCTGATGCTCGGCTTCGCGGTGCGGCTCTCCTCCGCGCTCGGCATCCTCTTCGTGCTGCACCTCTGGCTCGGCCTCTATCGCGTGGACTACGAGTGGCCCTGGCTGTTCTGGTTCATGGTGTTCACGCTGGGGATGTTCATCATCCACAATGCCGGGCGGAGCCTGGGGCTGGATGCGGCATTCCATCGCCAGCCGCCGACCTGGGCCCGGGGTGCGATCGGGCGGATCTACGGCCTGGCGTCCTGAATGCGGCGGGTGCGCGCGTCACGGCGCAACTCTGCTGCCAGACGGAGGAAGGTGGTGCCGATGCTCCACGCCGCGGCGAAGGACGCGCGGAGGTTGCCGGAGACTTTCGAGACCCCGCCGGCGCGCCGGCGCTGACCGACCGGCACCTCCTCCGCCCGCAACCGCGCCGCCGCGACGCGCATCAGCATCTCCAGGTTCCAGCCGTACGTCTCCTCCCGCATGCCGAGGCGCTCCAGCGCCTCGCGCCGGATGGCGCGGAAGGGCGACATGTCGGTGAAGTGCGCGCCGTAGAACAGGCGCAGGAGCACATCCGCCAGATGGCCCGCGATGACCTGCTGCGGGGAAAGGCTGCCCTTCTCCCGCTCGCCCCGGATGCGGGAACCCAGCACGAAGTCGGCGCGCCCGGCGCGGATCGGGGCGAGGATGTCAGGGATGCGTTCCGCCGGATCGCTGCCGTCGCCGTCGAGGAACAGCACGATCTCCGCCGCTGGCGGCAGGCCGCTTATGCCGGCCTGGATCGCGCGGCCGTAGCCGCGGCGCGGCTCCGTCACCACGCGCGCGCCGGCCGATGCCGCGCGCTCCGCCGTGCGGTCGCGGGAACCGCCATCCACCACGATCACCTCGTCCACGCCCTGCGCGCGCACCGCCGCGACGACGGGGCCGATCGCATCCTCCTCATCAAGGCAAGGAATGACGGCGGCGACGAAGCCCGCGCTCACAGGCTCCATCGCAGGCCGCAATTCGCGCAGGCTTCCCCCGGGTGGTCGGAGAGCAGCGCCGCGCGAAACTCCCGGTAGGCCGGGCCGTTCCAGATCTCTCGCAGCGTCTGCTGCGTGGCATCGCCCAGCGTGTAGTGCTCGTAGCCACGCTGCGAGAAGGGAGCAATGCAGCACGGCAGGGCGCGGCCGTTCGCGGTGAAATACATCAGCGACCAGGGCCGGCGGCACAGCGACCAGGGGTTCGGATCGTCGGCGCGCCGCAGGCTCATGCCCGGTTCGCTG
>JADYYZ010000566.1 GCA_020853405.1 Acetobacteraceae bacterium | reverse complement strand
GGGGGCGCTGGAGCAGGCAGAGCGGCAGGTGGGGCCGGGGATCACGGTGCGGCTGCTGTTCAGCGCGCACGGCCTGCCGGAAAGCATTGTCTCCGATGGCGATCCCTATCGCTGGCAGGTCGAGCAGACGGTGAAGGCGGTGCTACGGGCGCTTGGCGGCGGGCGCCGCCCGCACACGATCTGCTTCCAGAGCAGGGTGACGCCGCAGAAATGGATCGGACCCAGCACCACCGAGGCGATCAGGGCGGCGGCGGCGGCGGGCGAGGCGGTTCTGGTGGTGCCGATCGCCTTCGTCAGCGACCACAGCGAGACGCTGGTCGAACTCGATGTGGAGTATCGCGAGGAAGCGGAGCGGGCCGGAATCAAGGGCTATTTCCGGGCACCGGCGCCGAACAGCGATCCGCGCTTCATCGCCGCGCTGGCCGACCTGGTGCGGCGGATCCGAGAGCGCCCCCCAGGACTTTCCAGCTTTGCCGGGCCGCGCCTGTGCCCGGCATTGCACTGCTGCTGCCCGCACGGGATCGAGGCCGAAGCCGCCAGGGAAAAAGTGGCGGCATGAGCCTTGCGCTGCTTTCCATCGTCTATCCGTGGGTCAAGACGCTGCATGTGATCAGCGTGATCGCCTGGATGGCTGGCTTGCTCTATCTGCCGCGGCTGTTCGTCTACCACGCCCAGGTTGCCCCGTTCAGCGAGGCGGCCGAGCGCTACAAACGTCAGCAGCGGCTGCTGTTCCGCGCCATCATGAACCCGGCGATGGTCGCGACCTGGGTGTTCGGCGGGTTGCTTGCCGCGACGCCCGGGGTGGTGGACTGGGCCCAGGGCTGGCCCTGGTTCAAGGCCTTGGGGATCGTGGCACTTACCTGGGCGCACCACGTCTTCGGCTACATGCGGAAGGGGCTGGCCGCAGAGCGCCGGCGGCCGTCGCGCGACTACCGGGTCTGGAACGAAGTGCCGACGATCGCGATGATCCTGATCGTGCTGATGGTGATCGCCCGGCCGTTCTGAGCGGTGATTTCGGCCTGCCGGGCGGTTGACTGGCCGGGTGCGCCAGCCTAAATGCGTCGGCGCGGCGCCCGCGTGCCGCGTTCCACCCAGCGGCGGTTTTCAGCGACACGCACTCGCCAGGGACGCCGGGTAAATCCTCTCTTCATACGCCGGCCGCCGCGGATTGCGTCGATGCCGCCGGCCCATCGAGCCAGATACCGGACGATCCAGGCGATGCACCTCGCAGAACTCAAGACCAAGACACCAGCCGACCTGCTGGCGTTCGCGGAAAGCCTGAACATCGAGAATGCGTCGAACCTGCGCAAGCAGGACATGATGTTCGCTATCCTGAAGCACCTGGCGGACAACGAACAGGCGATCTACGGCGACGGTGTGCTGGAAATACTTCCAGACGGGTTTGGTTTTCTGCGCAGCCCGCAGGCGAACTATCTGCCCGGCCCCGATGACATCTATGTCTCGCCCACGCAGGTAAGGCGCTTCGGCCTGCGCACCGGCGATACGGTGGAAGGCCAGATCCGCGCGCCGAAGGAAGGCGAGCGGTATTTCGCGCTGCTGAAGCTCAACACCATCAATTTCGACAATCCGGATGCGGTGCGCCATCGCATCAACTTCGACAACCTGACGCCGCTTTATCCCGACAAGCGGCTGAAGATGGAGATCGAAGGCAAGGAAGGCGTCTCGAAGGGCGTCCACAAGGACTATACGCCGCGGGTGCTCGACCTGATCTGCCCGATCGGCAAGGGCCAGCGCGGGCTGATCGTGGCGCAGCCGCGCACCGGCAAGACGGTGATGCTGCAGAACATCGCGCAGTCGATCGCCGCCAACCACCCGGAAGCCTACCTGATCGTGCTGCTGATCGACGAGCGGCCCGAGGAAGTCACCGACATGGCGCGCACCGTGCGCGGCGAGGTGATCAGCAGCACGTTCGACGAACCGGCCACGCGCCATGTTGCGGTCGCCGAGATGGTGATCGAGAAGGCCAAGCGCCTGGTCGAGCACAAGCGCGACGTCGTGATCCTGCTCGATTCGATCACCCGTCTTGCGCGCGCCTACAACACGGTCGTGCCGTCGAGCGGCAAGGTGCTGACCGGCGGCGTGGACGCCAATGCGTTGCAGCGCCCGAAGCGCTTCTTTGGTGCTGCGCGCAATATCGAGGAGGGGGGCTCGCTCACCATCATCGCGACCGCGCTGATCGATACCGGCAGCCGCATGGACGAGGTGATCTTCGAGGAGTTCAAGGGCACCGGCAACAGCGAGATTATCCTTGACCGGAAGATCAGCGACAAGCGCACCTTCCCCTCGATCGACGTGACCAAGAGCGGCACCCGCAAGGAAGAGCTGCTGATTGAGCGGGCGGAACTTTCCAAGATGTGGGTGCTGCGGCGCATCCTGATGCCGATGGGCCCGGTGGATGCGATGGAGTTCCTTCTGGACAAGCTGAAATACAGCAAGACAAACGCTGACTTCTTCCAGTCGATGAATACTTGATATTTAACTGAAATGCTTGCCTCGACAGCGGTTGAGGCGAGGCTCGCTGCTTACCTGCGCCTGCTGGAGACGTGGAACAGCCGGATCAACCTGGTCGGCCGTGGCGAGGGCGCTGGCCTGATACAGCGCCATCTGCTCGATAGCCTTGCGGTAGTGCCGCTGCTTCCCGCTTCCGCCACACGGATCGTCGATCTTGGGGCCGGCGGCGGCTTCCCTGGGTTGGTGGTTGCGATCGCGACCGGGATCGCAACCCACCTGATCGAACGCGACCAGCGGAAATGCGCGTTCCTGCGTGAGGCGCGCCGGCAGACCGATGCCCCGGTCGAGGTGCACCAGGCCGATTTTTCGACCCTTCCGGCACTCGCTGCCGACGTTGTGCTGAGCCGTGCGACGGCCCGGTTGCCGGGGCTGCTGGACGCTGCGGCCCGACATGCGCGAAAAGGGGGAACGATGCTGTTCCACAAGTCAGAAGCGCAGACGGCGGAGATCGAAGCGGCACGGGCCGGCTGGCGGTTCCGGGTGCAGGATTTTGCCAACCCGGCGGATCGGCGGGGGCGGGTCTGGCGGATCACGGAGTTGCGCCGGCATCATGACTGATCGAGGCAGGACCCGCATTGTTGCGGTGGCCAACCAGAAGGGCGGCGTCGGCAAGACCACCACGGCGGTCAACCTGGCAACGGCGCTGGCCGCGATCGGCGAGGCGACCCTGCTGATCGACCTCGATCCGCAGGGCAACGCCTCGACCGGGTTGGGGATCGGGCGCGAGGCGCGCGACCCCGGCGCCTACGCGATGCTGGTCGAGGAGACGGCGTTCACCAGGTGCGTGCGCACGAGCGCGATCCCAGGGCTTTCGGTCCTGCCCGCCAGCGAGGAGCTGGCGGGGGCGGAGGTCGAGCTCGTCGGCATGGAGCGGCGTGAGCGGCGGCTGGAATCGGTTCTGGCGGCGGCATTACCGTCAGGCGGCTGGAGTTGGGTGCTGGTCGACTGCCCGCCGTCGCTCGGCATGCTGACGTTGAATGCACTTGTCGCTGCCGACCGCGTTCTGGTTCCGTTGCAGTGCGAGTTCTTCGCGCTGGAAGGCGTGAGCCACCTGATGCGAACGATCGAGCGGGTGCGGCGCAACTTCAACCCGCGGCTTGAGTTGCTGGGCATCCTGCTGACCATGTTCGACCGGAGGAATAATCTGTCGGAGCTGGTTGCCTCAGACGTGCGGGCCTTTTTCGGGGCTAAAGTGTTCGAGACGATCATCCCCCGGAATGTTCGGGTCAGCGAGGCGCCGAGCCATGGGCAGCCGGTGCTGGTCTATGACGTGCGCTCGGCCGGGGCGCAGGCCTATCTCAAGTTCGCGCGGGAGCTGATCCATATGGAATCCGTTACAGCATGAGTTCGAAGCCGGTTGCGCGCCTGGGCAAGGGGCTTTCGGCGCTGCTCGGCGAGTCGGCTGCCGTAGCGGCACCGGCGGCCGGGGAAGCGGCCGAGGGTCCGGCGCGGATGATCCCGATCGACCTGCTGGTGCCGGGACCGTTCCAGCCGCGGGGACCGATTTCTCAGGCGAGCCTCGACGAACTGGCTGCCTCGATCCGGCACGCGGGGGTATTGCAGCCGATGCTCGCTCGGCCGCACCCGACCGAGGAGGGTCGGTTCCAGATCATCGCCGGCGAGCGGCGCTGGCGGGCGAGCCAGATCGCCGGATTGCACGCGGTGCCGGTGGTGGTGAAGGCGCTCGCTGATTCCGAGGCGATGGCGGCGGCGCTGATCGAGAACCTTCAGCGCGAGGATCTGAACCCGGTCGAGGAAGCGCGCGGCTATCGGCGGCTCATCGACGAATTCGGGCTGACCCATCATGCGTTGGCTGAGGCCCTCGGCAAGAGCCGCGCTCATCTCAGCAACACGCTGCGGCTGCTCGGGCTGCCGGGGGCGGTTCTCGATGACTTGGCCGGCGGCCGCCTCACTTCCGGGCACGCGCGGGCGCTGCTGGCGGCGGAGAAGCCGGAGGCGCTGGCGCGGGAGGTTCTGGCCAAGGGCCTGTCGGTTCGCCAGACGGAGGCCCGGGCCGCGGCGCGTGATGGCTTGACGGGGAAGGGTGCAGGCGCTGCGGGCGGCTACGCTGACGATCCCGACGTCAGGGCGCTGGTCGATGACCTTCGGGGTAAGTTGGGTCTGCGGATTCGGATCGATGGCGCGGGGGGCAGGGGCCGG
>JADYYZ010000565.1 GCA_020853405.1 Acetobacteraceae bacterium | reverse complement strand
GGTGATCGGCGCGCCGCCGGCGAGCGTATCCGCCGCCAGCCGGCGCACCGTGCAGCTGACGGCGGAGGCGCCCTGCAGCGTCACCGTGGTACGCGCGCCGGCGCCGCGTGCCGGCGAGGGCGGTTCGGGCGCCAGCGGCGAGCCAGCCGCCTCACCGGCCGGCTGAACGGTCGGCCCGGCACCGGTTGCGCATCAGCAGGGCAGGTTGGAATCCCGCCACGACAGGGCCTTTGCATGACGCAGAACCGACCTGGCCATATCCGCCTCACCTCGCACCCGGAGCCGGGCGGCCATCGTGCGCCGCTGGTCTGGGGGGCGCCGACGGCTGCCGGGCGGGGGCCGGTGGTCGGCTCGGTCGCCCAGCCCTCCGCGCGCAACGTCATCGGCACGCACGGCGGCGCCTATGCGCTGTACCGGGCGCTCGCGGTCTCGGCAGGCGCGCTGTCGCCGCTGGTGCGGCCGGATCTCACGAACACGCAGCCGGTGGTGACGATCGGGCCGCATCCGCAATGGAGCGGGCCGGGAAAGATCGTCTCGCTCGATCCCTGGGGGCACCTGGCCAGCGAGGCGTTCGCCGAGGCGATCGGCGAGGGGCTGGATATCCGCCCCAGCATCGCGGTCACTCGGGCGCGGCTCAATCTCGCCGAAGTCAATTCGGCGCTGGCCGCGGGATCGCTCGCGGCCGATGGCCAGGTCCTGCACGAAAACGGCGACATCAGCGTCGTCAAGATCGCGATCGACCCGGTGTGGTGGCTGCCCGGCATCGCCGAGCGGTTCGGCGTTGCCGAGCCGGCGTTGCGGCGCACGCTGTTCGAACAGACCGGCGGGATGTATCCGGAACTGGTCACGCGGCCCGACCTCGACGTGTTCCTGCCGCCGATCGGCGGCATCAGCGCCTATGTCTTCGGCGACCCCGCGTTCCTTGCCGACCCGCGGCGCGACCTCACCTGCCGCGTGCACGACGAATGCAACGGCTCGGATGTGTTCGGCAGCGACATCTGCACCTGCCGACCCTATCTGCTGCACGGCATCGAGGAATGCGTGCGGGCCGCCCAGGCGAACGGCGTGGGGCTGATCGTCTACAACCGCAAGGAAGGCCGCGCGCTGGGCGAGGTCACCAAATTCCTGGTCTACAACGCACGCAAGCGCCAGGCCGGCGGCGACCAGGCGGCGACCTACTTCGAGCGTACCGAATGCGTCGCCGGCGTCCAGGATGCCCGCTTCCAGCAGCTGATGCCGGATGTGCTGCACTGGCTCGGCATCACCCGTATCCACCGGTTCGTCTCGATGTCGAACATGAAGCACGATGCACTGATCGCGCAGGGCATCCTGGTGGACGGGCGGGTGCCGATCCCGCCGGGGCGGATTCCGGCCGATGCCTCGGTCGAGATCGAGGCGAAGAAGGCGGCCGGCTATTTCTCGGCCGAGGCGCCGGGTCACGACGCGCCGCGCCATGCACGTGGCCGGCCGCCGGATGGCGCGTGAGCAGCGCGGCGCTGCTGACGCCGGAGGCGGTGCGTGATGGTGCGCGCGCCATGCTCGCGCTGGCGCGTGCCGGGCAGCTCGGGGGCTGGATCCTGCACGAGGACCGGATTGGTGATGCGGCGGACTTCGTCGCGGCGACCATCCGCATCGCCTGGCCCGACCTCCGTGTACCGTTGCATGCGCGCTGGCGCCACTTCGCGGCCGGCGGGCGGGATCGCTGGGCGCCAATCGCCGCGCGGTCAGGCGCCGACCGTGCCGCGCGCGCCCGCGCTGCCTTCGATCTCGCGATCGTCTCGGTGCTGCTCGACGCCGGCGCCGGTGCCGAGTGGCGTTATGTGGAACAGGATGGCACGAGGCTCGTGCGTTCCGAGGGGTTGGCGGTGGCAAGCCTCGCGATGCTGGCGGCGGGTGCCTTTGCCGACGACGGCCGCAGCCTGCGGGCCGATGCCGCGCGGCTGGCCGCGACCAGCGAGGACGACCTTGCGCGCGGCTTCCAGGTGGGGCCGGAAAATCCCTTGGTCGGCCTCGCCGGCAGGGCGGCGCTGCTGCGGTGCCTGGGCGCGACGATAGCGGCGCGGCCCGACATTTTCGCCCGCGCCGATACGCCGCGCCCCGGCGGGCTTTTCGACCTGCTGGCTGGACAGGCAGAGTCGGGCAGGCTGCCGGCACGGAGCATCCTGATCGCGCTCCTGCACCATCTCGGCCCGATCTGGGCGGGGCGCGAAACGCTGGGGGGCGTCGGCCTCGGCGACTGCTGGCGGCATCCGGCGCTGGGGCTGGTGCCGCTGCACAAACTGTCGCAGTGGATGGCCTATTCGCTGGTCGAGCCGTTGCGCGATGCCGGTATCGTCGTGACCGGCCTTGATGGGCTGACAGGCCTCGCCGAGTATCGCAATGGCGGCCTGTTCGTCGATCTCGGCGTGCTCTGCCTGCGCGACCCGGCCGACGCCGCGCGCACGCATGCGGTGGGTGATCCGCTGGTGGTGGAGTGGCGCGCGCTGACCGTGGCGCTGCTGGATGAGCTCGCGCCAATGGTCCGCGCCCGGCTTGACGTAACGGCAGAAGCGTTCCCGCTCACCTGCCTGCTGGAGGGCGGCACCTGGCGCGCGGGCCGCGACGCTGCAACGGCGCGTCGGGCCGATTCCGGTCCGCCATTGCGGATCGCCAGCGACGGCACGGTATTCTGAACGATCCAGGTTGCTGCGC
>JADYYZ010000564.1 GCA_020853405.1 Acetobacteraceae bacterium | reverse complement strand
GCACCCGACCCGCCTGGTCCCAGGCGAACGCGCGGGCGAAGATGCCGACGCGATCGCGCCCGGCGTCCTTGGCGGCGCCCAATGCCTCCTCCGCCTGCTCGACCGCGCGCGCGATCGGGTGGTGCGCGTGCACGAAGGCAAGCCCCGCCGACAGGGAAAGGTTCGGGTTGCCGCCGGCGAATCTTCCGAAATCCTCGCGCAGTGCCAGCGCCAAGGGCAGGCCGAAGCGCCACGGCAGCACCAGCAGCAGATCATCGCCGCCGGCATAGACCGTATAGGTCGAGGCGAATTCGGGGGCGCCCCGCAGCAGCCAGGGCAGGCGGCGCGAGAAATAGGCATCCATCATGCGCGAGAGTGCCGCGACGCGCGCCGGCGAGTGGTCGTTGCCGAGCCCGGCGGTGAACACCAGGCCCAGGCGATCGACATCGGCCTTCAGCACGGCAAGAATCTGCCTGCCCTGGAAGCCGTCGCCCTTGGGGCGGGGCTCCAGCGCGTCGGCGGCGATGTGGGCGAAACTTTTCAGGCCGCCAGCGTCGTGCTCGCCGCCGATGCCAGCGTAGCGGGGATCGGCGAGGTCGGCCTCCGTCAGCCGCGGCACGTGAGCGCGCGGGCGTGGCACGCGGCTGCCCGGATCATCGTCGGCATCCTCGAACTGCACGCTGAGTTCGGCCTGCCTGCCCGGCTCCGGCCACGTGAGCAGGTGCCAGGGCGGGGGAAGCGCGTCGATCGCCTCGTCGTCCGTTTCCGTCGCGGCCAGCGCGAACCCATCCGTCTTCGGCAGTTTCTGGCCGAGCCGAGTGGCAGCGTCGCAGGCAAGGCAGCGCCGCGTGGCGTCGGCCGCGGTCGTCACCACCGCCGGCCGCACGCCGCAGCTCACGCAGGCGCCGTCGGCGCCGAACGGCGCGTTGATTTTGCCGGTGCCGAAAAGCCCATTGCCGCCGCCCCAGCCGGAAAGCGGCCGGTGCTTGGCATCCTCCAGCCGGGCGGCGAGTTCGGCGCGCACGCCCGGCAACCCCTCCCCGCGATTGGCAAACATTTTCGCCGCAAACGGTGCCCCGGCGGCAACGATCAGTGCCAGGTCGCCCTGCCAGCTGCGCACCATCCACTCATCGAGCTCGGTGCGGAATGCCTCCAGCCGGGCGTCGAGATCGGGCAGTGCAGGGACAAGGAGCTCCGCCTTGCCGCCCGCATTCAGCAGCACCGACGAGGCCGGCAGCTCCAGCTTCCCGAGCAGGGTGAGCAGCCCGGCCGACACCGTCTCGGCCATCAGGAAACTCCGCGCGCGCAGGATCCGTGCGGCACCGCCCTGGTCGGCCAGGCGGAACAGCGCATGCTGGATGCCCGACAGGTCGAGCACCACCAGCCGGAATTTCGGCACCGCGCGGTCCTTTACCGCAGGCACGTCCCACGCTGCGCCGGCGCGGTGCCAGGCGGCCAGTGCGGCAGCGATGCCGGCCACCGCCCGTGCATGGTCGTGCAGCGAGATGTCGGGCTGATCGACGGTCGAGGAAGGCACCGCCCACAGCAGCCGCTCCGACAGCGACAGCAGCGCGTGCTCGAAGCGGGCGGGCGACAGTGCGTGCTGCGCGATGGCCTGCCAGGCTTTGCACCATGCATCCCACACCGCACCCATCCGGCGCGGCTGGTCGGCGGGGGCGGGCGGGCGTGGGATGATGGCATCCGCCGAGAGGATGTCGGCGGGATGCGAAAGCGGCGTGCGCGGCACCGGGCCGACCGCAATATCGAGAGGCGGCACCAGCGCGCGCAGTTCCGTCTCGCGGAATCCCTTTGGCCGCGCCTGCGAATCCGCCTCCTCCTTCTCGTCCTTCGGCTTGCGTTCCAGGCCCGACGCCAGGCGGTCGGCCTCCGCCAGAATCCAGTCGCCTGGGTCGTCGTGGCGCGGGCTGTGGTGGCGCACCGCCACCGCCTTGACGCGGTTGCCGTCGATCGCACCAGGCCAGCGCAGGCGCTGCTGTTCGGTCCAGACGAAGAAGAAGTCGCTCCACAGCGCGTGCCGGTGCGAGTAGCGACCGAACTCGCGCAGTGGCAGGATGGCAGCCTCGGTGCCGGCCAGGTCGCGCCCCACCTCGGCATAGAGGCGCGCCAGCGCGTCCTCGTTCGGATGCGCGCGCTGCGCCAGTTTGCCGATGTCGTGCAGCAGCCCGGCAAAGGCCGCCTCGATCGGTGTCAGGGCGTTGGTCGCGGCGGCCTCGGTCATGCGGCGGCTCGTGGCTCGTGGGTGGCGGTGATGATGCGGATCGCCTCGGGCGGGGTGGCAAGCAGATTGGCACCGTGCGGGCGCCTGCCCTGGCGCTGGATCAGGTAGGGCGTGGCCTCGGGTCCCAGCGTCTCGCGCGCGATGCGGTTCAGCCGCGAGACCTTTTCGGTGAGCCAGGTGCCGTCGGGGTCGCTTTCCAGCACCCTCGCCAGGCTCCCGCCCTCACTGCCAGCGCCGCCGAAGCGCGCGATTCCCCGGGCGACGTCGCCTGCGTCGCGGGCTCGCCAGCGCACCGGCCCCGTGTTGCCGCGGCGCTGTTCGGCGAACCAGGCAAGCACCGCGAACAGTTGCGGCGGCAGCCGGCGCTGGTACGGGCCATAGGATACGCGGCGCGATCCGACCTCCAGCACCAGGGCGGGCCCGGCGATGGCCGCCTGCACCGCCTGCACGACCGCCCGATAACCGGCCCCGATCTGCTCCGGCCGCCAAAGCCCGCGCAACCGCACAAAGGGTATGTCGGCCAGCACCACCGGGTCCTCGCGCATGGTCTCGGGCGGGAACCAGAAATCGTTGCGGCCGGCCAGCGCATCGGGCACCAGCACATGCGACAGCCGGTCGGCTTCGCGGCCGAACAGCATCAGCGCCATCGCGGCAAGGCAGCCCTGGGTCTTGCGCCCGCCGGCAACCGAGACGTGCAGCACCGTGTCGGGGGTGGCGGTTGCCGTGCGAATGAATGCGGTGATCGCATCGGCGGCCGCGTTGTTACCGGCGGCCGAGGCAATGTCGTCGATCGGCCGGCCGCGGCTGTCGGCGATCACGCTGATCTCCGCCCCGGGCAGGGGCTGGCCGAGGCGGCGGGCCAGTGCATCCAGCGCCGCCGGCAGGCCATTCTCGGCCGCAAGCGCGCCGGCCCGCGTGGTCAACAGGCTGACTGCATCGGGCAGCCATGGCGGGGTCTGCCGGGCCAATGCCCAGATCGTCTCGGTGACCACCTGCGGCGACAGCCCGGTCACGGCGAGCAGGATGTTGCGCCCGCTCATGGATGTTCCGTACCGGTCAAGTCGATCTGCCCGAAACCCATCGACGCGCCCTTGCCGACATGCAGGACCGAGGCCGACCACAGCACCGGCCAGAGTGCCGCGGCTTTCGAAAGGTCGAGCTCAGCCGTGCCGACAATGCCGCCCAGGCGCATCGTCGCCTGCTGGCGGGTTGACCGTCGCACCGTCTCAAGCCAGCCGAAGCGTGGGCTGGTCCATGCCAGCGCCCGCGCGTGATCGAGCAGTTGCCGTCGCGTGGCAGCGTCCGGCGAGCCGAACAGCCCGGTGGTCCGGCGCAGTGCTGCCGCGACCAGGTGGTGCGGCGCAAAACTGCGCCTGGTCAGAAGATCGCCCTCAAGCCGCAGCCGGAGCGGCGTGGCCAGCCGCAGCGCCATGGCGCGAGCCGGAATCGGCGGCGGCACAAGCGCGTGTGGTGTGATCGCCGCGGCGATGGCGGTATCGCCTGGCGGCTGCGGCGGCGCGCCGGCCGGGGCGATCGCGCTCAGCGCCAGCGGCACGCGCGCTGGTCCAAGCCCCTGTTCGGCGGCGTCGATCAGGCCGCGGAGGGCATAGATCGCCTGGCCGGTCGCCGGCGCCAGCAACATCAGTCTGACACGCAACGGTGTGCCAGCGGGCACCACGCCGGACCTCGGCATCGGCGCGGGCGCCAGCACGAAGGGTACTGGCGGGCTATGCCCGAGCGGGCTATGCCCGTGCTGGCCTTCGTCGGTCGCGGAGACCGTGCCGAACAGGTGCGGGAACAGGCAGACGCCGCTGAGCGCGCAACCCGCGCAGGGACGCTGGCGCATCACGCACACCGCCCGCTTCAGCGCGTGCCCGAAGGCGCCGCGCCAGGCAGAACCCGGGTAGGCCTGCAACGCGAGGTCGCGGGCCGGCGTGAACCAGGCATCCACCCGCACGACGGGCGCGGCCAGGAGTAAGGAACCGCTCATCGAGGAATTCTGAACACAACCCCCGGCCGAAAAGAAGTGTGACAATGTTGTCGTGGCAGGTGGGTTGGCCGCCATCCCGCGGGTCCGGCGGAAGGCGGCGCGGCTGCACATGCGAACGCGCCGTCATCGCGAAACGCGCCGCCGGCCAGCGACCCATGGAGACGGGGTCCGGCCCAGCCGTGCGAGCTCGCCGGTGCTATTCCGCGACGACGAACAGCACGGTCGCATCCCTGCCGCCCTCGGCGATGAAGCAATGCCCCATGTGCGCATCGAGATAGGCGGCATCGCCGGCATCGAGCCTGGTCGGGGCGTAATGCTCGCTCCAGAGCGTGACCTGGCCGTCGAGCACGATGATCAGTTCCTCGCCGTCATGGCGGTAGAACGGCGGCGGCTGGTCGCCGTGGTGTGCCTTGATCGTGCTTCGGAACGGCAGCATGCGCTTGTTGGCCAGCCCCGCGCACAGCAGTTCGTGGACATGCAACGCCGTCTCGTGCAGTTCGCCCTGCCCGGCCCGGGTCACGGTCAGGCGGCCGGTGGTCGCGGGCCTCGGTTCGGGCTGCAGCAGGGCGGCGATGTCCATCCCGAACCCGTGCGCGACCTTCTGCAACAGCCCGATGGTCGGCGACATCCGGCCGGCTTCCACCTTGCGCAAGGTCGATCGGCCGATGCCGAACGCCTGGGCTGCCGCCTCCAGCGTCCAGCGCCGTTGCGCGCGCAGCGCACGGATCCGCGCACCCACATCAAGTGTCCGCTGCGGCGGCGCCGGCGCTGTCGCCTGCCCCGGGCGGGTCCAGCCGGCGCCGATCGCAAACAGCTTGCCCGTCGGCGTGTCCCCCGCCCGTGTGGTGGCCCGGCCGGAAACCGCCAGGGCCGTAGTGTTTCGTCTGCTGATCATGAGATCCGCTCGTTCGCAAAGCATAATTGACGCGCGCAGTCCAGCAAGATAGCGTTCGTGCTCCTATAGGAGCCTAAATGGCCTGATTGGAGCTGAAAGGACCGGCGCCATGACGAAGTCACCCGATCATCCGAAGCTGCGGCTGCTGCAACGCGACCTGGCTGAAAACTTGATCGAAAGGCGTGACTTCGTCCGGTTCGCGACCCTGCTCGGGCTGGCGGCGCCGGCGGCCTACGCGATGGCCGGCCTCGCGGCGCCGGGCGCATTGGCACAAGGCACGCCGCGCAAGGGCGGCAGGCTGCGGATCGCGCTCCGGCTCGGCGACATCTCCGATCCGCACACCTACAGCTGGGGCCAGGACATGTTCGTCCGCTCGGCGCTGGAACAGCTGACGCTTACCGGCAACGACAACGTCACCCGCCCGCAGCTGCTGGAGCGATGGGAGGCGAGCCCCGACCTCAAGACCTGGACGCTGCATGTGCGCAAGGGCGCGAAGTGGAGCAGCGGCCGCGACTTCGTTGCCGACGATGTGGTGTGGAACCTGAAGCGCGCGCTCGATCCCGCCACCGGCTCGGCCACCATCGGGCTGTTCGCCGGCTTCCTGATGGAGACCTACGAGACCGGGGAGCGCGACGCAGCAGGCAAGGCGAAGGTCAGCCACCGGCTGTGGGATGCCAGCGCGATCCAGAAGATCGACGAGCACACGGTGCGCCTGAACGGCAAGAACCCGCAGCTGACCGTGCCGGAGAACCTGTTCCACAAGCAGCTCTTCATGATGGCGCCGGAGGATGGCGGCAAGTTCAAGGTCGGCTCGCACGTGACCGGGCCGTACGAGATCGTGCAGTACCAGCAGGGCCAGCGGGCGCTGATGAAAGCGCGCGCCAACTACTGGGGCGAGGGGCCGTTCATCCAGGAACTCGAGCTGCTCGACCTCGGCGACGATTCGAACGCGCACCTGGCGGCACTGGCATCCGGGCAGATCGACGGCTGGCCGTGGCTCGACAATCTGAGCCTCGAGGCCGCGCGCCGGCTTCCCGGCATGCAGGTCTACGAGGCAGAGACCGCCAACACCGGTTCGGCGCGCATGCGGGTTGCGGAAAAGCCGTTCGACGATCCGCGTGTCCGCCGCGCCATGCGCCATGCCATCGACACCGACAAGGTGCTGAAACTCGGCCTCGGCGGGCTCGGCTATGGCGGCGAACACCACCTCGTCTCGCGCATCCATCCCGACTACGCCGAGGTGGCGAAACTCGCCCACGACGTCGCCAAGGCGAAAAGCCTGCTCGCCGAGGCGGGCTACCCGAACGGCATCGACGTGAAGATCTACCTCAAATCGTCCGCCGCCTGGGAGATGCAGGTCGTGCAGTCGATGGTCGAGCAGTGGAAGCAGGCCGGCATCCGGGTCGAGATGAACCCGGTGCCGGCCGCCCGCTACTGGGAGATCTGGAAGCAGGTGCCGCTCGGCTTCACCGACTGGATGCACCGCCCGCTTGGCATCATGCTGCTGGGCCTTTGCTTCCGCACCGGCGGCGCCTGGAACGAATCGGGTTATTCCAACCCGAAGTTCGACGCGATCCTGACCCAGGCGGAAGGCGCGCTCGACGCCGCCGAGCGCAGGAAGTTCATGGCGGAGCTGGAGACGATCCTGCTGGAAGACGGGCCGATCGTGCAGCCGGTGTATCGCTCGATCTTCAGCGTCTATACCAAGAAACTGCAGAACTTCGCGATGCATCCCACGAATTACAACTACTTCAAGAACTTCTGGCTGGAAGGCGCTTGACCTCTCGCTCGCGCGTGCCGGCGGCGGGCGTGCTGGCCCATTCGCGCGCCGCCCGACGCGGCCCGGGCTGACATCGATGGCGAGTTTCCTGCTGCGGCGCCTTTCGTCCGCGCTGCTGACGGTGCTGATCGCGTCGTTCCTGGTGTTCGTGATGGTGGAAGGCTCGCCGGGCAGCGTGGCGCGCAAGACGCTGGGGCAGTTCGCCACCGACCAGCAGGTCGAGATTCTCGCAACCAGGCTGCGCCTGTCCGATCCGGTGCCGGTGCGCTACGGAAGATGGCTCGGCGTGCTGGCGGGGCTGCGCGACGATCCCCTGCAGGACCCGGCACTGGGCCTCAATTTCGAGGACCCGCGCGGCCCCCGCTATGTCGGCAATCTCGGCTTCTCGACCATGATGAAACTGCCGGTCGCCGACGTCATCTGGGGGCGGGTCGCCAATTCGGCGCTGCTTGCCGCCCTCGCCTTCCTCGTGCTGGTGCCGGTCTCGGTCTCTCTCGGCACGATCGCCGGGCTGAAGGCAGGGCGGCCCGCTGACCGCGCCATCACCTTCACGGCAACACTTTTCTCCTCGATCCCCGAGTTCGCCTCGGCGGTGCTTCTCGGCGCGGTGTTCGTCGTCTGGCTCGGCTGGCTGCCGGGCACCAGCCCGTTGCAGGCCGGCGGCAGGTGGCCGATCGCCTCGCAGCTGGTGCTGCCGGTGGCCGTGCTCACGCTCTATGTCAGCGCCTATGTCTCGCGCTTCGTGCGCGCCTCGATGATCGAGGTGATGGCAACGCCCTATATCCGCACGGCGACGCTGAAGGGGCTCAGCCGGCGCGTCATCGTCGTCCGCCATGCCTTCCGCAACGCGATGATCGCGCCCTTCACGGTGATCCTGCTGCAGGTGAACTGGCTGATCAGCGGCGTCGTCGTGACCGAGGTGGTGTTCGCCTATCCCGGGCTCGGCCGGTTGCTGCTGGAAGCGGCGCTGTTCGGCGACATCGCGGTGATCGAGGCGGCGACGCTGATCGCGCTTTCGGTCGCGGTGGCAACGCAGTTCCTTGGAGACATCGGCTACGTGCTGCTGAACCCCAGGATTCAGCTGGCATGAGGTCACCCGCCCCCGACCTGCCGCTGGCCGGGGCGAAGCCGATCGCGCCGGCCGACACCGCGGCCCGCGGCCGACCCTGGCGCCGGTCCTGGCGCCGGTTTTGGCGCTCGAAGGTGCTGTGCGCGGGTATTGCGATCATCGTCTTCTGGGCCATGGCAGCGCTGCTGGCGCCCCTGCTCGCACCGTCGGACCCGAATGCGCAGCACATGTCCGCGGTCACCAACCCGTTCCCCTCGGCGGCGCACTGGCTGGGCGCCGACCTGCTTCGCCGCGACATCCTCTCGCGCGTCCTATGGGGAGCGCGCCCGGTGCTGGTGCTGGCACCGGCGGCACTTGCCTGCTCCTATCTCGTGGGCGTCACCTGCGGCCTGTTCGCCGGCTATTTCGGCGGCTGGATCGACGAACTCGTCTCGCGCATCATCGACGTGCTGCTGTCGTTCCCCAAGATCGTGCTCTATGTGGTGCTGGTCGCCTCGCTCGG
>JADYYZ010000563.1 GCA_020853405.1 Acetobacteraceae bacterium | reverse complement strand
GCCGTGGGGCCCGCGGCCTTGGGGGTGGCGGGTTCGGGGCTGCGCGGCAGCAGGATGCGGAAGCAACTGCCCTGCCCCGCCGCCGTGGTCACTTCGATGAAGCCGCCGGACTGGCGCACGATGCCGGCCACGCTGGCCAGGCCCAGCCCGGTGCCGCTGTCCGGCCGCGTGGTGAAGAACGGCTCGAAGATGCGCGGCAGGATGTCGGGCGGGATGCCGGTGCCGGTGTCCTGCACCTCGATGGTCACGTAGCGGCCGGGCGGGATCGTGGCCGACCCGCCCGCCGCGCCCTGTTGGGCGCGCGCCGCAAGCAGGGTCAGCCGCCCGGTGCGCAGGTGCAGCGTGCCGCCCCGCGGCATGGCCGTGCGCGCGTTCATCACCAGGTTCAGCAGCACCTGGTCGAGTTCGCCGGCATCGACGCGCACGAACCGTCCGGGCTCCTCCAGCGCCAGCTCCAGCCGCACCCGCTCGCCCAGGCTGTGGCGCAGCAGCGGGGCCAGGTCAGCCACCACCGCGTTCACCGCCACCACGCGGGGTTGCAGCGTCTGGCGGGCGGCGAAGGCGAGCAGTTGGCGCACCAGCCGGGCGCCGCGGCGGGCACCTTGCAGGATCAGGCCGACCTCCTCGCGCGCCGCGGCACTGAGGGCGGGTCGCTCGGACAGGGATTCCGCGGCGCCGATCACCGCCTGCAGCAGGTTGTTGAAATCATGCGCCACCCCGCCGGCCAGCACGCCCACGGCCTGGTACCGGCGCGCCTGGGTGTCCGCGGTGCCGGCGGCGGGGGCGAAGGTGACGATGGCGCCGCTGGTGCTGCCGTCGGCTTCGCGCACCAGGGCGAGGGCGAGCTGCACCGGGCGTGGCGCGCCGTCGGCGGTGCGCAGCATCGCGGTCGGCAGCCCCGCCGGCGGTGCGCCATGGGCAATGGCCGTTGCCACCGCCCGAACCGCCCCCACGGCCTGTTCCGCCGCCGCTGGCGCATCGGGCGCGAGCAGTTCGCCCAGCGCGTCGCCCAAGGCCTCGCCCAGCAATCCGGCCAGGGCGGTGTTGGCGCGGACCAGGTGCAGCTCGCGGTCCAGCAGCGCGCGCGGCTGGCCGTCGCCGTCGAACAGCAGCCGGGCCGCGGGGTCGGCCAGCTCGGCCAGCGCGCGCAGGGCCGGCGTGGCCGAAGCGGTTCCGCCACGCAGCCATGCCAGGCCGTCGGCGATGCGCCTCATCCGCCGCGCCCGCCGCGCAGGCGCCAGACATAGGCGATGATCTCGGCCACCGGGGCGAACAGCTCGGCGGGGATCGCCCGGTCCAGCTCGTGCGGGTACAGCGCGCGCGCCAGCGGCGGGTTGGCGACGATCGGCACCCCATGCTCGGCGGCCATTTCACGGATTCGCGCAGCCATTGAGTCGACTCCCTTTGCGACGATTCGCGGCGCGGCGTCGGTGCCGCCCGCATAGGCCAGGGCCACAGCATAATGGGTCGGGTTTGTAATGACCACGGTTGCCTTCGGCACCGCCGCCAGCATGCGCCGGCGGGCGCGCTGCAGGCGGATGCGGCGCAGGCGGGACTTGACCAGCGGATCGCCGTCGGTCTCGCGGGCCTCGTCGCGCAGTTCCGTGCGGGTCATGCGCAGCGATCGCATGTGGCGGATGCGCACGATCAGGATGTCGGCGCCCGCGATCACCACCTGCGCCACCAGCATCGCCACCATGACCCGCAGCAGCAGCGCCGCACTGTGCGCGGCCAGCCGGGCCGCGTCCCAGTCGGTGGCGGCGAACAGCTCCGGCAGCGCGTCGCGCAGCACCAGCCAGGCGGCAGCGCCCACCACGGCCACCTTGACCACCGACTTGCCGGCATTGATCAGGCTGCTCACGCCGAACACCCGCGACAGGCCGCGCGCCAGGCTCAGCCGCGCGGGATCGGGCATCGCCGCCTTGAAGTGCAGCAGGAAGCCGGTCTGCAACAGCGTCATGGCCGATGCGGCGATGATGGCGGCCAGCAGGAACGGCAGCGCCGCCGTGGCCATGGCTTCCACTGCGAGGCGCACCGCCGCGCGCAGCCCCAGCACGTGGAACTGTTCCACCAGGATGCCCAGCCGGCCGACCATCGCACGGCCGATGCCGGGCGCGGCCATCGCCAGCAGCACGGCGGCGGCGGCCAGTACCGCCAGGGTCGGCAGTTCCGGCGACAGCGCCACCTGCCCCTCCTCGCGCGCCCGCTCCAGCCTTCTTCCGGAGGGGGGTTGCGTCTTGTCGTCCTTGTCGGCGCCCTCGGCCACGCGCTACAGCCCCGGCAGCGCGGCATAGCCGGAGCGCAGCGCGTCCAGCCAGGCGGCCAGCACCGCGCCGGACAGCAGCCCCAGCAGCAGGATGCCGCCCATGATCTGTCCGGGCAGGGCCGCGAAGTAGATCTGAAGCTGCGGCACCAGCCGGCTCAGCAGGCCGAGGGCGAGGTTCCAGACGATCGCGGCCAGCACGAACGGGCCGGCCAGGCGCAGCGCCAGGGCGAAGCTGTCGGACACCGCCGCGACGATCGAGCGGGCGGCCTCGCCGGGCGGCAGTGTCGCGCCGAGCGGCGGCAGCACGTGGTAGCTGCCCTCCAGGGCGGCCAAAGGCAGGGCGTGCAGCCCGGCAGCCAGGATCGCCACCGGAGCGGCGAGCGCGAACAGCCGCGCCAGCGCCGAACCCTGCGGCCCCATCACCGCATCGGGTTGCAGCACGTTGGCCAGCCCGATCACCCCGGCCATCATCTGCCCGGCCATCGGCAGCGCCAGCATCAGCAGCCGCGCCAGCCAGCCCAGCCACAGCCCGGCCACGGTTTCGCCCGCCACCGCCAGCAGCGCCGCCAGCCCGTTGGCCGGCACCGGCGGCAGCAGTGGCGCCACCACCGGCAGCAGCACCACGGTGAAGGCCAGCGCCAGGCCGGCGCGCACCATCGGCGGCAATTCCGCCTCGCCCAGCGCCGGCAGCAGCATGAAGGCGGCGGCCACGCGCGACAGCACCAGCACGAACGCGAATGCCCAGCCCGGCAGGCCGGCCAGCAGCGCCTGGTCGTCGGCGGTCATGCGGCGATGCTCATTGCCCGCCCATCAGTGCCCGCCCATTATTGCCCGCCCACGGCCACCAGCCGGTCGAGCACGTTCTGGGTAAAGGCGACCAGGGTGGCCAGCATGAAGCCGCCGAACAGGGTCAAGGTCACGCCGATGCCCACCACCTTGGGCAGGAAGGCCAGGGTCTGTTCGTTGATCTGGGTGATCGCCTGCAGCAGCGACATCACCAGCCCGATCGTCAGCGCGGCCAGCAGCGGCGGCCCGCCGAGCTTCAGCGTCACGATCATCGCCTCGCGCAGCAGGGCTGCGACATCGGTTTCCTGCATCGTCCGCTCCGCCATTCTGCCGGAAGCGCTGCCGGTCTGGCCCGGGGATCCCCCGGCGCGTCAGATCGGCATGCGCATGATGTCCTGATAGGCCTGCACCACCCGGTCGCGCACCGCCACCGTGGTTTGCAGCGCCAGCTCGGCCTTGGCCACCGCGGTGACCACCTCGGTGATGTCGCCGCCGCCGGCGATCGCCTGCATCGCGCCCTGCTCGGCACCGCGCGAGGTTTCCACCACGCCGGCCAGGGCGCGCGACATCGCCGACGAGAAGCTGGCGCCCGCGCCGGCGGTGCCGCCGGTTCCGGCCAGTCCCTGCGCCCCGCTGTCCACGTGGCGGTAGGCCTGAAGCGCGGCGGGCAGCGCGGCGGGGGGGGCGATGGCCATGGCGCTACTTCAGCATGTCGATGGCGCGCGTCAGCATGCCGCGCGACACCTGGAGCACGTTGAGGTTGGCGCTGTAGCTGCGCTCGGCCTCCTTCATGTCCATCACCTCGACGAAGCTGTTCACGTTCGGCGCGCGGACATAGCCGCGGGCGTCGGCGGCGGGGTGGCCGGGGTCGAAGCGCATCGGCAGCTCGCCCATGTCGTGGCCGACCTTCTTCACCCGCACCGTCTCCGCCCCCAGGGCGCGGTCCATGTTGTTGGCGAAGGTGATGGTCTTGCGGCGATACGGCCCGGTTTGCGGCGAGCTGCCGGTGGTGTCCTGGTTGGCCAGGTTCTCGGCGATCACGCGCAGCCGCGCGGTCTGCGCGGTCATGCCGCGCGCGGAAATGGTCAGTGCCTTCTGCAGGTCCATGATGCAATCCCTTTGTTCGACGGCTTCTCGGCGCGGCGCCCGCTGGTTCAACGGCCGGCGACGGTGCGGAACATGCCGAGGTATTTGCTGTACAGCCCGGTCACCAGCGAGTGGGCCGTCTCGGCGTCGGCGATCTTGCCCAGTTCGGCGTCCAGCACCACCGCGTTGCCGTCCGGCGCGCGCTCGCCGGCCAGCTTGCGGCCCTCGTCGGCGCGGTGCCGGGGGGCGAGGTGGTTGGGCTGGGTCTGCCACGGCGCCACCCCGCCGCCGCGGGCCAGCAGCTCGGCGAACGGCTTCAGGTCGCGCGTCTTCCAGCCCGGCGTGTCGGCATTGGCGATGTTCTGCGCCAGCACCTCCTGCCGCCGGCCGATCCAGGCGAGGCGGCGGTCGGCGAGGTCGAACAAGGCGAGGCGGGAGGGGTCCATGGCGGCGGCCTTCTGTGCCGGCGCATTCTGCCCCGCCGAGTGCTGACGAAGGGTAAATGCGCCGGCGCCGCGACGTTAACGCTTTGGCAGGCGCAAACGGGCATGACTCGCCCGCGATGACCCAACCTGCTTCCCATTCCCCGCGCGATCGATCCACGGACGCGACGCTGGCCGGCTGGCCGCAGGCTGCCTCGGCCCTGCCGGACGCCGAACGGGCGGTGGCGTCGGTGGCCGGAATGCTGCGCCTGGCGCACGGCATGGCGCTGGCCGGCCGCCGCGTGGACCTGTCGGGGCTGGAGCGGATGATCGGTCCGCTCTGCGCCCGCAGCCTCGACCTGCCGCCTGCCGAGGGGCGGCAACTGGCGCTCGGGCTGTACGGGCTGGTGGCCGAGATCGACGCCGTGCGCGCCGCGCTGGCCGCGCCGCCCGACTGACCGGCCCCGGCTCTTCCGCTGAACCCCTGGCAAAAGGCCATGGCATGACCCTCGACATTCTGATCCCCGCCCCGGGCGCGCTGGCCCTGGTGCTGGCGCTGGTGCTGCTGGCGCAGCGCGCCGCGCGCTGGGGCGGGCTGGTGCCGCGCCCCGGCGGCGGCGGGCGGCTGGCGATGGTCGAATTCGTGGCGCTGGACCCGCGCCGGCGGCTGTGCCTGCTGCGCTGCGACGGGCGCCACGTGCTGGTGCTGACCGGGGGCGCGCAGGATCTGGTGGTCGGTTGGGTCGATCCGCCGGCGCCGCAGGAGGGCGCGTGATGCGCGCCGTGCCGCTCGCCGCGGCTGCGCTGATCCTGGCCGGCCTGATGGTTTGCGGCCCGGCGCAGGCGCAGTCGGTGGCGATCGACCTCGGCGCCGCCGGGGCGGGCGGCGCCACGTCGCGCATGGTGCAGCTGGCAGCACTGGTGACCGTGCTGTCGCTGGCGCCCAGCCTGCTGGTGATGGTGACCGCCTTCACCCGCATCGTCATCGTGCTGTCGCTGCTGCGCAGCGCGTTGGGCGCGCAGGGTACGCCGCCGAACACGGTGCTGATCGGCCTGGCGCTGTTCCTGACCTATTTCGTGATGCAGCCGGTGCTGGACCAGTCCTGGACCGCCGGGCTGCTGCCGATGAGCGAGGGACGGGTGGGCGAACTGGAGGGATTGCGCCTGGCCGCCGAGCCGTTCCGCGGCTTCATGGCGAGCAATGCGCGGCCGGACGATGTGCGGCTGTTCCTGGACCTGGCCAAGCTGCCCGACCCGGCGACGGCGGATGCCACGCCGTGGCGCGCCCTGGTGCCCGCGTTCATGGTGGGCGAGCTGCGCCGGGCGTTCGAGATGGGGTTCCTGCTGTATCTGCCGTTCCTGGTGATCGAGATGGTGGTGGCCAGCGTGCTGATGAGCCTGGGCATGATGATGCTGCCGCCGAACGTGGTTTCCCTGCCGTTCAAGCTGATCTTCTTCGTGCTGGTGGATGGCTGGCGGCTGGTGTCCGGCAGCCTGGTGCAGAGCTTCGCGCCGGGGTGAGGGTTGGCCCGCCGTCGCGCTACTTGGGCAGGTGCATGGCGATATAGGGCGGCAGCTGGAAGGCGGCGTGATGCACCTCCGGCGTCCAGTAGCGCCCGGTGATGCCGGCGGCGGCGGCGCGCGCGCGCAGCGTCGCCACCGGAACCGCGTCGAGCCCCGGCTGCTTGGCGGCGAAGCCCAGGGTCATGAAGCCGCCGACATAGGTGGGCACGGCGGCGACATAGGCGCCGACATGGGGGAAGAACTTGCGCCGGCGCAGGCTGGTGTCACGCAGCTCGTCGGCCTGCTGGAACGGCACGCCGCACTGGTTGACGATCAGCCCGCCATCGGACAGCACGCGGGCGGCGTTGCGGTAGAATTCGTCGGTGAACAGCACCTCGCCCACCCCGATCGGGTCGGTGCTGTCGACGATGATGGCGTCGAAGCTGCCGTCCGGCGCGGTGCGCACATGGTCGATGCCGTCGCCGACGATGACCTGGGCGCGCGGATCGTCCCAGGCGTCGCCGGCGATGTTCGGCAGGTGCGCCTTGGCCACGCGGATGACCTCGCCATCGATCTCCACCATCACCACCGCGGCAACGTTGCGATGTTGCAACACCCGCCGCAGCACGCCGCCATCGCCGGCGCCGATGATCAGCACGCGGCGGGCCGCGCCATGGGCCAGCAGCGGCACATGGGTCAGCATCTCCTGATAGACGAACTCGTCGGCCTCGGTGATCTGCACCACGCCGTCCAGCAGCATGACGCGGCCGTGGCTGGCGCTCTCGAACACCATGATGTCCTGGAACGCGCTTTGCACCCGCGCCAACTCGCGCTTGACCAGAAAGCGCTGGCCCCAATCGGTGTACAGCGTCTCGTTCACCCAGGAATCGGTGGCCATCTCGCACACTCCAGTCAGCCGAACGGCCCGGGGCACGTGCCCCGGGCCGCCCGTTGGGTCAGCAATCGGAAT
>JADYYZ010000562.1 GCA_020853405.1 Acetobacteraceae bacterium | reverse complement strand
GCGGCGCTGGCCTCGCTTGCCCGTTCCAGGCGCAGCACGGCCTCGCCCAGCAGGCGTGCCGCATCGGCGAGTGAATCGGGGGCCGGGAGCGAGTCGGGCATGGCCGACAGTAGAGAGGGCGCAGCACCCGGGTCAACGCGGCCGGGCGATCCGACACCGGGCAACGCGGCGCCGGCGGTGATCGTGCACGGTCTCGGCCAGGCCCAGGCGGCGGTGCGCGCGGCCGATCTGGCGCGGGGGCTGGTGCTGCTGTCGGCGCCGGGCGCCGGGCTTTTTGCCGGCGCCGGGTGGTTCGCAGCCCTTGCCCGCGCGGCAGCGGCCGACCGGCCCGGACTCGGTGTCTCGGCGGTGCTCGACTGTGCCGATGCGCCCGGCGCGGTGCTGGCGGGCCTGCGCGCCGGCATCGCTGATCTCGTCTTCACCGGCGAGGCGACGATCGCGGAACGACTCGCCGCGATCGTCGCGGAAGGCGGCGCGCGGCTTCTTCGCGCCGCACCGGAATCTCTTGATCTTGCAGAATTCCAGTCAGATTCAGCATTCTGGCGGCGGCGGCTTTCCGCCTGGCTTGGGCCGCCCGCGGGTTGACTTGGCCTGCCCCGTTGGCAACAACGCCGCCGCCCGATCGACAAGGAGCCACGGCCGATGCGCATCACCCAGAAAGTGCGGAAGATTCTCGACGCATACGAGAGCGACACCCCCGGCACCAAGGCCAACCTTGCCCGCATCCTGATGCAGGGGAAGCTCGGCGGCAGCGGCAAGCTGGTGATCCTGCCGGTCGACCAGGGCTTCGAGCATGGGCCGGCGCGGTCGTTCGCGCCCAACCCGGCAGGCTATGATCCGCACTACCATTTCCAGCTCGCGATCGAGGCCGGGCTTTCCGCCTATGCCGCGCCGCTTGGCATGATCGAGGCAGGCGCCGACAGTTTCGCCGGCGCCATCCCCACCATCCTGAAGGTGAATTCCTCGAACAGCCTGGCCACCAGCAAGGACCAGGCGGTGACCGGCAGTGTCGCCGATGCGCTGCGGCTCGGCTGCAGCGCGATCGGGTTCACCATCTATCCGGCCAGCGAATTCGCGTTCGAGCTGATGGAGGAACTGCGCGAACTGGCCGAGGAGGCGAAGGCCGCCGGCCTTGCCGTGGTGGTCTGGAGCTACCCGCGCGGCCCGGGTCTTTCCAAGGCGGGCGAGACCGCGGTCGATATCTGCGCCTATGCCGCGCACATGGCAGCGCTGATGGGTGCCCACATCATCAAGGTGAAGCCGCCCACCGAGCATCTGGAGCTCGATGCCGCGAAGAAGGTCTATCAGGGCCAGAACATCGACATCGCGACGCTGGCGACCCGCGTGAAGCACGTGGTCGATGCCTGCTTCGCGGGCCGGCGCATCGTCGTGTTCTCCGGCGGCGAGGCGAAGGATTCCGAGGGCATCTACGCCGAATGCCGCGCCATCCGCGACGGCGGCGGCAATGGCAGCATCATCGGCCGCAACAGTTTCCAGCGCCCCAGGGAGCAGGCGCTGGAGCTCCTGGGCAAGATCATCGAGATCTACCAGGGCAAGTTCTGAGCGTGGCTGCCGGCGCGGGCCGCTGCCGGCTCTATCTGGTCACCCCGCCGGCGATCGATCTCGCCACCTTCCCCGACCTGCTGGCCGCCGCGCTCGATGCCGGCGACGTGGCGGCGCTGCAGCTCCGCCTGAAGCCGGCGGATGACGACACGCTGCGCCGCGCCGCCGAGCGCCTGCTGCCGATCGCGCAATCGCGCGGCGTTGCCGTGCTGATGAACGACCGCCCTGATCTCGCAATGGCCACCGGGTGCGATGGCGTGCATGTCGGGCAGTCCGACACGCCGGCGCGCGAGGCGCGGAACATCATCGGCCCCGACCGCCAGCTCGGCGTCACCTGCCACGCGAGCCGCCACCTTGCGATCACCGCCGGCGAGGATGGCGCCGACTATGTCGCGTTCGGCGCCTTCTATCCCACCGGCACCAAGGAGGTGCAGCACCACGCGGAGCCGGAAATCCTCCAATGGTGGAGCGAGCTGATGACGCTGCCGTGCGTCGCGATCGGCGGCATCACGGCAGCCAACTGCGCGCCCCTGGTGCAAGCGGGGGCCGATTTCCTTGCCGTGGTCTCGGCGGTGTGGGGGCACCCGGACGGGCCGGCGGCGGGGGTGCGGGCACTGGAGGCGGCAATCGCAGCTGCGTAGGGATCAGGTCGTTCGGGAGGCGAACGCGCGTCGCTTCCAAACGTCGTCAAGAGCCCGCCTAACTTCGCTCGTTGTAATACCAGCGGCACGAGTCAAAAACCCGGGCCGCTGGTATCTGCGGCTCAATCACGAAGTTCGCTCAGCGTCACCATCAGTGTCATCGGGTCGAGCGGCGATGACGACAGGCCAAGACCCAGGTAGAACGCGCGCGCCTCCTCCGACCGCGCGTGCACCAGCAAGCCGCGAACGCCGACAATTTCCGCGGCCTGGACCACGCGCAGTGCCGCATCGCGGAACAACCCCCGGCCCAATCCGCGGCCGTGCCACGCCCGATCAACGGCGAGCCTGCCCAGCACGACCACCGGGACAGGATCCGGCATGTTGCGGCGGAACCGGCCGGGAGCCGCGACGACCTCGACCGCGCCGGCCGCCAGCGCGTAGAAGCCAATCACCAGGTCGCCCTGGCAGGCGACGAAGGAGCGCGACGCACCGTTTGCCTGGTTGGGACGCGCGCGGCGCTTCAGCCAGGCATTCAGCGCATCGGCCCCACAATCGAAGTCATCCGTTTGATGAAGCTCGGCAAGCCGCACCGGGGCGGAGAGGGTCACGCCTCATCCCAGGGCGCCAACGTTACCATCGTACACCGCAACCGTGGGTTGGGCTGGACCGGTTGCTCGAGCCGGTCGAGGAACGCCCTGAAAACGCTGGGCTCGACAGCGAACATCACGCGATCAAGCAGGGCTTCTTCGGCGGCACGGCGCGAGGCTTCCAGAATGAAGTCGGTGCGCGTCTTGCCTGTCGCGCGCGCCGCACGATCGATCAGCCCCCGCTCCTCGGGGCGGATGCGAATGTTCAGTGAGGCTCGCGATGCGGATGCGCGGCTGGCGGCGCGCTTGGGTCCAGCCATTACGATCTCCTGCTCTCTCGCATCATGCCCTAGCATATCGTAACGACAATGTCATTACAGGTTTTCGGCTCCAACCGGCACCACCGGCATCCACAGCACCTCCTCGATCGTCGCAGCCCCGCTGGCCAGCATCACCACCCGGTCGAAGCCGATCGCGATGCCGGCGCTCTCCGGCATGCTCTCCAGCGCGCGCAGGAAATCCTCGTCCCAGCCGTGGTCGCTGCCGCCTGACGCGGCG
>JADYYZ010000561.1 GCA_020853405.1 Acetobacteraceae bacterium | reverse complement strand
GGGTCAGGTAGCGCAGCTTCAGCCGCCTGCCTTCCACCAGCGGCGGCTGGTGGCGTGCCAGCGCCTCCTCGAACCAGCGGTTGAGCGCGGCGGTCGGCACCCGCGTGTTCCAGGCCGCGTGCGCCCGCCGCACCGCCGGCATCAGCCGCTCCACGCCGGCGCCGGTCAGCGCCGAGAGCGGCACCACCGGCACGCCCCTGAGCTGGGCAAGGCTTGAACCGAGCCGGTCGGCGACCGCGCGGCGCGCCGCCTCGCGATCGGCAACCGCGTCCCACTTGTTGAGCGCGATCACCAGGGCGCGGCCCTCGCGTTCGACCAGGCGGGCGATCGCGAGGTCCTGCGCATCGAGGCCGAGCGCCGCGTCCAGCACCAGCACCACCACCTCGGCCAGCCGCAGCGCCTCGATGGTCGCGCCGACCGAGAGTTTCTCGAGCTTCGCCTCGATTCGCGCCTTGCGCCGCAGCCCCGCGGTATCGACCAGGCGCACGCGCCCGCCGGAGGGGTCGGTCCATTCCACCGCGACCGCATCACGGGTCAGGCCAGGCTCGGGGCCGGTGATCATCCGCGCCTCACCGACCAGCCGGTTCAGTAGCGAGGATTTGCCGGCGTTCGGCCGGCCGACGATCGCAAGTTTCAGCGCGTGGTCGGCCTCTCCCTCCTCGACCGCCGCGGGCAGCAGGGCCGCGGCCGCGTCGTGCAGTTCCGAGAACCCCTCGCCATGCTCGGCGCTGAGCGCGATCGGATCGCCAAGCCCGAGCGAGAAGCCTTCCAGCACGCCGCCCTCGCCGGCGCGGCCCTCGGCCTTGTTGGCGACGACCAGAACCGGCCTGCCCTGCCGGCGCAGCCAGGCTGCGAAGTGCGCATCCTGCGGTGTGACGCCGGCGCGGGCGTCGATCACGAACAGCACCAGATCGGCGCCGGCCACCGCTGCCTCGGAACTCGCGCGCATGCGTCCTGGCAGCGTCGCGGGCGGTGCCTCCTCGAGCCCCGCGGTGTCGACCAGCGTCACCCTTCGCTCGCCGAGCTCGGCGGCGGCATCCTTGCGGTCGCGCGTGACGCCGGGCGTGTCATCGACGATCGCCGCCCGCCGCCCGGCCAGGCGGTTGAACAGCGTCGACTTGCCGACATTCGGCCGGCCCGCGATCACCACGACCGGGCGGCGCACGCGCTACCTCAGTGCGACCAGGGTCGCGCTGTCGGTCACCATGAACAGGGTCTGCTCCGCCACCACCATGCCGACCGAGACCTTGCCTGGCAGGCGCAGCGCGCCCATCACCTCGCCGCTGTAGGGCGAGACCGCGAGCGCGCGGCCCAGGCTGCTGGCCACGATCAGCCGGTCGCCGGCGAGCGCCGGCCCCGACCAGCGGATCGGGTCGCGCAGTTTCACGGGGTCCTCGAAGGCGTCGAGCTGGCGCACCCATTTCACCCTGCCGTCGCGCCGTGCCACCGCCGCCAGCACCTGGTTGGTGGTGACCACGAAGATCCAGTCGCCGGCGACCCACGGAGTCTCCACGCCGGCGATCTCGCGCTCCCACACCCGCCTGCCGCTGCGCTGGTCGAGCGAGACGAACAGCCCGCCCGAGGAGATCGCGATCACCCGGCCGCCGGCGATGATCGGCGCCGCACGGACGCTCGCGATCTCGCTCAGCGGCGCGAGCCCGCCGGTGGCGGCGAGCGATTCCACCCACAGCACGCGGCCGTTGTCGGGGCGAACGGCTGCCAGTTCTCCGGTCGGGAAGGCAGCGATCACGCTGGCCGCGTCCGCCGCCGGGGCCGGGATGCCAAGCAACCCGGTGCTCGTCTCGGCGCCCCGCCAGGTCCAGACGCTGGTGCCGTCGGCGATGCTGGTGGCGGTGAGCTGGCCCTCGACCGTCGGCACGAAGGCACGGCCCTCGAACACCGCCGGCCCGCCGCGCGCCGGGGCAGGCAGCCGCCGGCGCCACTGGATGGTGCCGCTTGCCGCCTCCATCCCGAGCACCTCGCCCCAGCCGTTCACCGCCACCAGCAGCGGGCCCTCGACGGCAAGCCCGCCGCCGATGCCGCCATCGCGGTCCTCCTCGGGTCGCCCGTCGGCCCGCCAGCGGCGCCGGCCGGTGGCAGCATCGAAGGCCGAGATCTGGCTGTAGGCGTCCATCGCATAGACCACGCCATCGGCCAGTACCGGCAGCGCCAGGATGCGCTGGCGGGCGCTGGAACCGCTGCCCAGGTTCGCGGTCCAGGCCACGGCCAGGCGCTCGCCCGCGGCAGGGTGCTCCTGCAGGTGCGCCGGGCCGCCGCCTGCCTGCGGCCAGTCGGGCCTCGGGTCGGGGGGCGGCAGCATGACCTGCTCGGCCTCCATGCCGTCGTCGGGCTGCAGCAGCGTCTCGCCGGCCAGCACGGCGTCGCGCTCGCCGGGCAATTTCACGCGCGGCGGGAAGAACCAGCCCTCGACGGTTGAGCAGCCGGACAGCGCGCCCGCCGCCGCCATCAGGGCAAGCCGGCGCGAGGCGCGCGGTGCCGCCGGGCCTTGCATGCGCCGGCCGCTCAACCGGCCGCCTCGCGGCCGGCGCCCAGCACGGCCAGCATCTGCCCGGCCCGCCCGCGCACGCCGGCGGGCGCTTCGGCATCGGTGGCGAGTGCCCGGAAAAGGCGGATCGCCGTCGCACGCTCGCCCTTGCGGTCAGCCAGCAGCGCCTGCAGCTCGGTGGCGTTGAAGCGCCACGGATTACCCGGCACCGCAAGCGGCGCAAGCCGCGCCGCCAGCTCCTCGGGCGGGCCGGCATCGAGCGTGTGCATCACGATCAGCAGCG
>JADYYZ010000560.1 GCA_020853405.1 Acetobacteraceae bacterium | reverse complement strand
GCCCGCACCATCATGCAGCGCTACCGCGACTTCCTGCCGGCCGCGCCGGAGGAGCTCTGCGTCTTCGTCGGCCTCAAGAAGCTGCTGTCCAGCCCGCCCTTCCCGCAGGAGCACTGGGGCAAGCGCATCTGTCTGCTGATGTGCTGCTACGACGGGCCCGAGGCCGATGGCCGGGCCGCGCTGGCGCCGCTGCTCGACCAGCTGCCCGCACCCTGGTTCAACTGGATGGGCAGCATGCCCTATCCCGGCCTGCAGAGCATGTTCGACGGGCTCTATCCCAAGGGCATGCAGTGGTATTGGCGCGGTGACTTCGTCAAGACGCTCCCGGACGAAGCGATCGATGCCCACCTGAGGATGGCCGCCGAGACGCCATCGGAACTCTCGCTGGTGCACCTCTATCCGATCGACGGCGCCGTCCATCGCGCCGGCCGGGCCGACGCCGCCTGGAACTGCCGCGACGCCAGATGGTCGATGGTGATCGCGGGCATCGACCCCGACCCGCAGAAGGCCGGTGCGATCACGCGCTGGACCAAGGCGTACTGGGATGCGGTGCACCCGTTCAACCTGGGCGGCGCCTATCCCAATTTCATGATGGACGATGAGGGCGACGCACGGCTCCGGGCGACGTTCGGCGACAATTACGACCGGCTGGTCGAGGTGAAGCGGAAATACGACCCGAAAAACCTGTTCCGCATCAACCAGAACATCCGACCGTAGGCCACGCGCGGCCGGACGGAGGCTGCGGGGAGGCGGGCCTACGCCTCCGTCGCCGCCGCGGCCGGCACCTGGCCGGCCAGCGCGCCGGCTTCGGCGATCGGCCGCCAGACCCCGCCCAGCAGCACCTCGGCCGACCGGAAGCGCGCCTTGTAGGCCATCTTGCGACTTTCCGGCACCCAGTAGCCGAGATAGAGGCGCGCCAGCCCCAGCTCGCGCGCGCGCATCACCAGCCACAGCACCACCAGCGTGCCGTAGCTCAGCTTCGGCCGGGTGGGGTCATAGAAGGAATAGACCGCGGAAAGCCCGTCGCTCAGCCGGTCGGTCAGGCAGCACGCCACCAGCGTGTCATCCTCGTCGCGAAACTCGACCATCATGGTCTCGATCGGCGTGTCCTCGACCATCGCGCGATAGTCGTAGAAGCCCATGTCGGCCATGTCGCCATCGCCGTGGCGCGCCGCCTGGTAGCGCTGGAACAGCGCGAACTGCTCGGTGGTGGCGCGCGCCGGCACCTCGAACGCATCGACCGCGGCGTTGGCGCGCAGGATCCTGCGCTGCGTGCGGTCGGGCTGGAACAGCGCCGTGTTCAGCCGGATCGGGATGCAGCTCGCACAGCCCGGGCAGACCGGGGCATAGGCGATGTTGTGGCTGCGGCGGAACCCCGCGTGGCTCAGCCGGTCGTGCAGCGATTCGGCATCGCCGCCGGCCAGTTCGGTTACGAGCTTGCGCTCGATCCGACCGGCAAGGTACGGGCAGGGCAGCGCCGCGGTCGTGTAGTAGAATTGCGGCCGGCGGGGAGGGCGCGTTGCAGCCATCGCAGGGGGGACTCTCGGCGAGCCGCCCTGCCTGGTCAACGGTCGGGTGCGAGCACCAGCAGCGGCGCTCCCGCCGGCGGCGCCAGCAGCGGAAACGTCTCGCCCCGCGCCCAGCCCGCGAGCAGGTCGGTGCTGTGCCGCGCAAACGGGTGGCCCGACTGACCGCCGGCAAGCGCGAAGCGCGCGCGTGCCGGGTCGGCCAGGTCATAGACCGCGCGATAGCCCGCTCCATGCACCGCCTCGAACGGGCTTGGGCCGCTGCCGCGGGGCGCCGCACGCAGCACCGTGCTGGCATCGCCCGAAAGCGGCTCGGCAGGGAAGGCAAACCAGCCGATCCCCGGGATCAGGCGCAGCAGCGGATGCTCGGGGTGCACGACATGCACTGCCCCCCAGCGCCAGGCAGCGGGATCGTCGCCCTGCGACGCCGCGAGCCTCGCCAGTGCCTCGGCGAGCGTCGCCTCGCGCCAGGGCCGGCAATCGCCGCCGCACCAGTGGGCGCCCTCGGTCAGCACGAAATGCAGGAACTCGGCCGCGTGCTCGCGCCATTCGCCCGGCGCCACGCCTGCCTCGCCGAGCACGCGGGCAATGAAGGCCTGCGTCCAGGCGGCCCAGATCAGCGGCTCGGGGCGGCGCGCATCCATCGTGCCGTCCCAGCCTTCCAGCAGCGCGAGGGCTGCCCGGGCGCGCGCCTCGGCAGGGGTGAGCCCGGCGCGCATGGCAGCGCCATCGCGGCGCGCGGGCAGGCTGACCGCGTCGTTCTGCAGCGCGGCGAACCCCTCGATGCGGTGGCGCGGCGTGCCGTGCAAGGTCGCCATGATGCGAAGGAAGCGATTGTCTGCGAACCAGTCGCGGCTGATCAGCGGCTGGAAGCCGGGCGGCACGATGCGGTTGTTGGCATTCGCGAGCATCCCGCTCGGCGGGTTGACGATGTGCGGCAGCGCCTCCCATGGCGCGAAGCCCTGCCAGTCATGGCTGCCATCCCAGCCTGGTACCGGCCAGGCGCCGTCGCCGGCCCGGCGCAGCGGCACCCGGCCCGAGACGAACATCGCAATCGTGCCCTGGCTGTCGGCGGCCATCACGTTCTGCATCGGCGAGGTCAGCAGTTTCATCGCCTCGCCGACCTCGGCCGCGGTGCGTGCCCGGTTCAGCTGGTGGATGCCGGCGGCGCCGGTGTCGGGCATCGCGAACTGCGCCATCTGCACCGCCAGCACGTAGCCCTCGCTGCTGGCGGCCGCCACCTGCGGATCGATGTCGGAGATCACCGGGCCGTGGCGGGTTTCGCGCACGCGCATGTGCACGTCCTCGCCGAAGCGCACGCGGATCACCTCCTCGCGCACCGTGAACGGCTTCGGGCCGTCGGGGGTGTCGTAATGGTCGGGCCTGCCTTCGCTGACGCGCTCGATGAACACATCCTGGGTGTCGCCGTGCGTGGTGGTGAAGCCCCAGGCGAGGGCGCCGCCCGCGACCACATGCTGGCCGAGCAGCACGAACGGCGTGCCCGGCGCGCTCGCACCGATCAGCGTGCGCCCGGGCAGTTCGATGCGCACCAGGTACCACGGCACGGGGAAGGTCAGCAGCAGGTGCGGGTCGCTCGCCAGCAGCGGCGCGCCGGTCTCGGAATGTGTCCCGGCCACCGTCCAGGCGTTCGAGGCGTGGCGCGGCAGCGCCGCGTCGACCCCGACCTCGGGGAAGGCGGCGACCACGCGGGCGAGGTGCCCGGCCGATGGCATCGGCCCGGCATAGGGCGTGCCGGGCGAGCTGTCGGGCGGCCACAGCTCCTCGATCTGCGCGCGCGGCAGGCGGCGCGCCAGGGCAAGGCGGGCGATCTCGGTGCGGAAATTGCCCGACAGCAGCAGCCCCATCACCTTGCCCCACAGCATGCTGTCGATCTCGGTCCAGGGCTCGGGGGTGCCGGCGATCGCCGCTTCCAGCGAGACGAGCCGCCCCGCCTCGGCAAGCCGGGCATTCACGCCGCGGGCATAGGCGGCCAGCATCGCCCGGGTTTCCGCGGGCAGCAGCGCGAGGTCGGCCTCGGCACGGTGTTGCAGGCCGAGCGCGCGCGAAAACCGGTCGGCGCGCAGCCCGCTTTCACCGATCAGTTCGGAAAGCCTGCCCGATGCCGCCCGGCGCATGCCATCCATCTGCGCCATCCGCTCACGCGCGTGCAGATAGCCAAGGGCGGCGGCGGCATCGGTTTCCGAGCGGGCGCGGATGGTCGGCACCGCCTGCGCATCGAAGGCGATCGCCACCGGGTTCTCGAGGCCGGGAATCTCCGCCGCGCCCTCGAGGTCGGGGATCACCTGGCGGACCAGGAGCACGATACCGCCCGCCGCCAGCAGCCCGATCAGCAGCAGCCCGACCACGAGCCGGCGCATCCATCGCAGGAATCGTCGCATGCCGGGATTCTAGGGGCGGCAGGGGCGATTGACCACGCTTTCGGCATTCATGAGACTGCGCCGCGACAACGGCGAAACCAGCCATCGGTGGAAGGGCGGAGCATGCCGCGCTGGCGGATCGGGATCGATTCCGGAGGAACCTTCTGCGATGTCGCCCTGTTCGAGGAGGAGACCGGCAGGGTCGCGGTCTGGAAGGTCTCCTCGACCCCCGACGACCCGAGCCGCGGCATCGCCGGCGGCCTGTCGCAGGGCCTCGCCGAGGTCGGCGCCGAGGCCGGCGAGGTCGGATATTTCGGCCACGGCACCACGGTTGCGACCAACGCCCTGATCCAGGGCCGCACCGCCAGGACCGGCCTGATCACCACCGAGGGCTTCCGTGACCTGCTGGAGATCGGGCGCCAGAAGCGGCCCCACCTCTATGATCTCCAGATCGACAAGCCGCCGCCGCTGGTGCCGCGCGACCTCAGGCTCGAGGTCGCCGAGCGGCTGCGCCATGACGGGCGCGTCGAACGCGCCGCCAGCACCGAGGAGCTCGCACGCGCCGCCGCCGCGCTGGCCGCCGAAGGGGTGGAGGCGGCGGCGGTCTGTTTCCTCTACGGCTATCTCGATCCCGCGCACGAGAAACTGGCGCTCCGGGCGCTGGCCGAGGCGCTGCCCGGGAAATTCATCTGCGCGAGCCACGAGGTCGCGCCGGAGTTCCGCGAGTTCGAACGGCTTTCCACCACCTGCATCAATGCCGGGCTCGGCCCGGTGGTGCGGGAATACCTGGCGCGGCTGCGCGCACGGCTGGCCGAGGCCGGCATCGGCCCGGCACCGAAGATCACGCAGTCGAACGGCGGCACGATCGGGTTCGAGACGGCCGAGGCGCAGCCGGTGCGCACCGTGCTGTCGGGGCCTGCCACCGGCGTGGTCGGCGCCGCCGAGGTCGGGGCTGCTGCCGGGTTCGCGAACCTGATCACCTTCGACATGGGCGGCACCAGCTGCGACGTGGCACTGCTGCAAGGGGCGAACGCCGCGCTCTCCGGCGACCAGGTGGTGCATGGCTGGCCGCTGAAGGTGCCGATGCTGGACATCAACACCGTCGGCGCCGGCGGCGGTTCGATCGCCTGGATCGATAGCGGCGGGCTGATGAAGGTCGGGCCGCAAAGCGCCGGGGCAAACCCCGGCCCCGCCTGCTACGGGCTTGGCAACCCGGAACCGACCGTCACCGACGCCAACGTCGTGCTCGGCACGCTGCATCCCACCCACCTGCTGGGCGGGCGCATGGCGATCGACCGGGCGCGCAGCATCGCCGCGATCGATGCCATTGCCGCACCGCTCGGGCTCTCGCGCATGGAGGCGGCACAGGGCGTCATCCGCGTCGTCACCGCCAACATGGCCAAGGCGATCCGGGTGATCAGCGTGCAGCGTGGCCACGACCCGCGCGACTATGCGCTGTGCGCGTTCGGCGGTGCTGGCCCGCTCCACGCTGCCCGCCTTGCCGCCGAGCTCGACATGCGGCGCATCCTGGTGCCGCGCAATCCCGGCATCCTGTGCGCGATGGGGCTGCTGCTGTCCGACCTGCGGCGCGATTTCGCCGCGACCCACCTGATGGCGCTTGATGGCGCGGCCGAACCACGCATCGCGGAGATCTTCGCCCGGCTGGCCGGCCAGGCAGCCGCCTGGTTCGATGCCGAGCAGATCGCCGCCGGGGCACGTCTTTGCCGGCGCAGCATCGACATGCGCTATGCCGGGCAGAATTTCGAGCTCGCGGTGGATGCCGACGATCCCGCCCTGCTTGCCGAGCGGTTCGCCGCCGCGCACACCCGCGCCTATGGCTACGCGCTGCCGGGCGAGGCGATGCAGTGCGTGACCTTCCGGCTGCAGGCGATCGCCTGCGTGCCCAAGGCGCGGCTGCTTCGCCACCCCGAGGCGGGCGAGGATGCAGCCGCGGCGGTTGCCGGCGAGCGCCGCACCTGGCTGCCCGAACTGGGCGGCGAGGCGGCGGTGCCGGTCTATGACCGCGACCGGCTGCTGGCCGGCAACCGCTTCACGGGGCCTGCGATCATCGAGCAGATGGACGCCACCACCCTGGTGCTGCCGGGCATGACGGCACGCATCGACCAGCTGCACAACCTGATCCTGGAGTGGGCGCCATGAACGACGCCACGGCACCGGCCGCGACGCTCGACCCGATCACCGTCGAGGTGATCGGCAGCGCGCTGGAAAGCATCGTCGAGGAGATGGGCGAGGCGCTGATCCGCGCGAGCTACAGCACCAACATCAAGGAACGGCGCGATGCCTCGACCGCGCTGTTCGACGCCGCCGGGCGCACCTTGTGCCAGGCCGAGCACATCCCGATCCATCTCGGCAGTTTCATCGGCCTGCTGCCGGAAATCCTGAAGCGCCATCCGGTCGCGCACATGCGCCCGGGCGACGTGTTCTGCGGCAACGATGCCTATTCGGGCGGCGGCACGCACCTGCCCGACATCGTGCTGGCCGAGCCGGTCTTCCTCGATGGCCGGATCGTCGCCTGGGCGGTGAACCTCGCCCATCACGCCGATTTCGTCGATCGCACGCACGCGCACATCTATCAGGAGGGCCTGCGCATCCCGCCCGTGCGGCTCTACCGCGAAGGCGTGCTGGTGCCCGACATCCTGGACATCATCCTCACCAACTGCCAGGTGCCGGAGGAGCGGCGCGCCGACCTTGCCGCGCAGATGGCGGCGAACCGGCTTGGCGTGCAGCGCTTCCAGGCGCTGATCGCACGCTATGGCTGGCCGGTGGTGGAAGGCGCGACGCGGGCGCTGATGGACTATGCCGAGCGCAAGATGCGCGCCGGCATCGCGAAGATTCCCGACGGCACCTATGCCTTCCGCGACCGCTTCGACGGCCCGGAGCTGGAGGGCGTGGTGGCGGGCGCCGAGCTTGACCTCGCGGTCGAGATCACGGTCGCCGGCGAGACCATGCGCCTTGCCTTCGACGGCCCGCCGCAGGTGCGCGCCGGCATCAACATGACCTATACGGCGCTGCTGGCCACCGTCTACTACGCGGTGAAGACGCTGGTCGATCCGACCATCCTGCCGAACGCGGGGCTGGCGCGGCCGCTGGTCGTGACCGCCCCCGAAGGCACGGTGCTGAACTGCACGCACCCGGCGGCGGTGAACGGCCGGCTCAACACCTGCCAGCGCGTGGTCGACCTGATCCATGGCGCGCTGGCGCCCGCCATCCCCGAGCGTGTCACCGCCGCGCACAACGGCGCCTGCGTCTCCGCCACCTTCTCGGGCAGGCACCCCGCCACCGGCAGATACTGGGTCTATCTGGAGACGATCGGCGGCGGCTTCGGCGCCCGCGCCACCAAGGACGGGCTGGATGGCGTGCATGTGCACACCACCAACACCTCGAACCTGCCGGTCGAGGCGCTGGAGAGCGAATACCCGCTGCTGGTGGAACGCTACGCCCTGGTCGACGGCTCGGCCGGGCCGGGGAAGTGGCGCGGCGGCATGGCGCTGCACCGCGTGGTCCGGGCCGAGGGCGAGGGGTGCGTCGTGCGGATCGACGTCACGCGCCGGAAATCGGCGCCCTGGGGCCTGTTCGGCGGGGCCGAGGGCGGGCGCTGCCACACCCACTACAGCGACGGCGTGGCGCCGCCGGTGAAGGGGGTCACGATGCTGGCGCCCGGCCAGGTCGCCGGCGTGGTGACGCCGGGCGCCGGCGGCTATGGCGATCCGCATGCGCGCGACCGCGCCCTGGTGGCCCGCGACCTGCGCGAAGGACGAATCTCGCGCGAGGTGGCCGAGAGCGTCTATGGTTACCAGGCACGAACCGATAACGGGGAGATCACGCGATGAGCATCCAGGTCGATCGCCGCACGCTGCTGCGTGGCGCCGCCATTTCCAGCATCACCGGCACGCTGCCCGGCGTGGCCACGCGCGCGCACGCGCAGCGCAGCGGCACGCTTCGCTTCGGGCTCTCGTCCTACCCGCCGTCGATCCGGCCGTGGGAGAACACCGGCACCGCGGCGGCCACGGTGAAGCTGCTGATCTATCGCGGCCTGATGGGGCTCGACGCCGAGGGCAATGTGCGGCCCGAGCTCGCCGCCTCGTTCGTGCCCGACGGCGACACCGCCTATGTCGCGAAACTGAAGCCGAACGTGAAGTTCGCCAACGGCGCGATGCTGACCAGCGACGACGTGAAGTTCACGTTCGAGACGATCATGGCCGAGCGCAGCACGGCCTTCTTCCGTCCCAACTTCATCGCCCTGATCGAGCGGGTGGAAACGCCCGACCCGCTGGTCGCGCGCATCGTGCTGAAGGAGCCCTCGGCGACGCTGCCGATGCAGCTGGCCTCGCCGCATGCGCCGATCATCAGCCGTGCCTCGATGGCGGCCAACCCGAACAGCCCCGCCGGCCACGGCCCGTTCCTGCTCGGCGAGACCGAGCGCGGCGCCTGGCTGCAGCTGGCGGCGAACCCGGATTTCCACCGCCCCGGCCTGCCGAAGCTCGCCGGCCTGCGCATGATCGCCTACGCCGACGAGAACCTGCGCGTCGCCGCCCTGGAAGCCGGCGACGTCGACATCATCGAATACGTCCCCTGGCAGAGTTTCGACAGCATCGCGGCCAACCCGCGGCTTTCGATCGACGCGGTCGACGGGCCCTTCATGCTGCTGGTGTTCAACGCCACCAAGGCACCGTTCAACGACCGGCGCCTGCGCCAGGT
>JADYYZ010000559.1 GCA_020853405.1 Acetobacteraceae bacterium | reverse complement strand
GCCGTACCAGGCAGCGATCGGCCTTGCCGGGGCGACCTGGATCGCCGCCTACGCGCTGTTCCTGTTCGCCTTCGCGCCGATGCTGCTGCGCCGCCGCCCCGACGGCAAGCCGGGCTGACGCGCGAAATCCGCGCAGGCGCGTGCAGCGCACGCATCCCCGCCCCGCCCGATGCCGCCGGCACGGCCGGCGCCTCGCTCGCCGCATGCGGCACGGGTTTTGCTGCACCACCCGGCGCGCGCCGGAATGGCGGCAGAGACACCATGGGAAGACGCATGCGCAGCACCCGCCGCACCGCCCTGCTCACCACCCTCGCCGCCCCCTTCGTGTTGCCGATCGCGCGGCCGCTGTCGGCCCAGGGCCAGACCGAGGTGCGCGTCGGCATCACCCAGGATGCGCTGACGCTCGACCCCGCGAACCACCGCAACCGCGATACCGAGACGATCATCCGCAACATGCATGACGGGTTGCTGACGCGCGATTCCGCCATGCGCATCCAGAACGAGATCGCGGAGAATTTCCGCGCGGTGGACGCCACCACCTACGAGATCGGCCTCAGGCGGGGCATAAAATTCCATTCCGGCGACGTGCTGACCGCCGACGACATCAAGTTCACGCTCGACCGGCTGACGAAGCCCAACGCCATGGGCGGCCAGACCAGCCCGCGGCGCGACCTGCTGGGGCCGCTGGCCGAGACCATCGCGGTCGATCCCCAGACCGTGCGGCTGAAGATGGCGCAGCCCTGGCCGCTGATGCGGGCGATGCTGCCGTTCCAGGAAATGGTGAACCGCCGCCATGTCGAGCGCGTCGGCCAGGAGGGCATGCAGACGAAGCCCGACGGCTGCGGTCCGTTCAGGCTGGTCGATTGGCGCCGTGGCGAGGCGATCATCATGGCGCGCTTCGCCGAGTATTACGGCGGCTCGCCGGAGATTCCCCCCTCCGGCCCCGCCCAGGTCGACCGCGCGATCTTCCGGGTGCTGCCGGAGAATGCCTCGCGGGTGGCCGCCCTGCTCGCCGGCGAGGTCGACATCATCAACGAACTCCCGCCCTCGGCGATGCGCCAGGTCGAGGCGAACCGGAACGTGCAGGTGATGAAGGTGAACGGCACGCGCACCTTCTTCGTCGCCATGAACAACGCCAGGGCGCCGTTCAGCGACATCAGGGTGCGGCGCGCGCTGAACCACGCGCTGGACCGGGGCGTGATCATCAGCCGCGTGCTCGGCGGCACCGCCACCGCGCTGCGCGGCGTGATGAGCCCCGATGCCTTCGCCTTCAACCCGGACCTTCCGGAATACGCCCTCGACCTCGACCGCGCGCGTGCCCTGCTCGCCGAAGCCGGCGTCGCCCAGGGCACCGAGATGGTGATCGACACCACCGGCGCGTTCCGCGAGATCGCGGAAGCCATCGCCGCCCTGCTCTCGCGCACCGGCCTGCGGGTGCGCGCCCAGGTCTGGGAAGGCGCCGTGCTGAGCCCGATGTGGCAGAACCCGGAACGGCGGCGCGAGCGCGACATGTATCTCAACTCCTGGGGCAACGGCTCGCTCGACCCGTCCGACATCATGCTGCCGACGCTGAGGACCGGCGGGCGCGGCAACAGCGCCGGCTTCTCGAACCCGGAGGTCGACCGGCTGCTCGACGCTGCCGAGACCGAGATCGACCAGGACAAGCGGCGCGGGATGTATCTCCGCGCCCAGGCGATCGTGACCGATCAGGCGCCCTGGATCTTCCTGTGGCTGCCGCAGGATCTCTACGGCGTCTCGCGCCGCATCACCGGCTGGCAGCCGCAGGCCGACAGCCGCATCAACCTGCACCGGGTGCGCATCGCCGGCTGAGTCCGCGGCGTGAGCCTCGCCCGCTTCGTCGAGCGCCTGGCCCAGCTGCCCGTGGTGCTGCTCGGCGTCAGCCTGGTCGTCTTCCTGATGATCACGCTGACGCCAGGTGATCCGGTCGAGATCATGCTCGCCGACCAGCGCGCGACCGCCGAGCAGGCAGCCCTGCTGCGCCACGACCTCGGGCTCGACCGGCCGGTCGCCGAGCGCTTCCTGGTCTTCCTCGGCAATGCGCTGCAGGGCGATTTCGGCATCTCGTTCTTCCATCGCCGGCCGGTGTTCGACGTGATCGCCGAACGCCTGCCGGCAACCATCGAACTCACCCTCGCAGCCCTGCTGCTGGCGGTGCTGGTGGCGGTGCCGCTCGGGGTCGCGGCCGCGGTGCGGCGCGATTCCTGGCTCGACCGGCTGCTGTCGGCGGCCTCGCTGTTCGGCGTCTCGCTGCCCGGCTTCTGGTTCGGCATCCTGCTGATCCTGCTGCTGTCGGTGCAGCTCGGCCTGTTCCCGGTTGGCGGGCGCATCCCGTTCGGCGCCGAGGTCGATCGCCTGACCGGCTTCCTGCTGATCGACACGCTTGCCGCCGGCCGGCCGGATGCGTTCCTGCGCGCGCTGTCGCACCTGGCACTGCCCGCGCTCACGCTCGGCCTGCCGACCGCGGCCCTGCTCGCGCGCGTGATCAGGAGCGCGATGGCCGAGGTGCTGGCCAGCGACTACGTGCTGTTCGCCGAGGCAAAGGGGCTGGCGCGCCGGCGCGTGCTGTTCGTGCACGCGCTGAAGAACGCGCTGATTCCGGCGGTGACGGTGCTGGCGATCGAGACCGGCGCGCTGCTGGGCGGCAACATGATCGTCGAGACCGTGTTCGGCTGGCCCGGCCTCGGGCGGCTGGTGGTGGAAAGCATCTTCGCGCGCAACTACCCGCTGGTGCAGGCCGCGGTGCTGCTCTACGCCGTCACCTACGTCACGCTGAATTTCCTCGCCGACCTGCTCTATGCGGCGCTGAACCCCAAGGTCCGGCTGTGAGCCTCGCGATCGCGGCCGACGACGCGGTCTCGCCGACCCGGCTCGCGCTCGGCCGGCTCGGCGCGAACCGCACCGCGCTGGTCGCGCTGGCGGTGATTGCCGGCTTCGTGCTGCTTGCCGTGTTCGCGCCCTGGATCGCGCCGCACGATCCGGCCGATGCCGACCTCTTCCGCCGCCTGGCGCCACCCGCCTGGCTGGCGGGTGCGGAGCCGGGCTTCCCGCTCGGCTGCGACGCGCTGGGCCGCGACATCCTGTCGCGCCTGATCTTCGGCGCGCGGGTATCGCTGTCGGTGGCAGCCTTGGTGGTCGGCATCGCCGCGGTGATCGGCGTGCTGGCGGGGCTTGCCGCCGGCTATCTGCGCGGCTGGCCCGACATCCTGATCTCGCGGCTGGTCGATATCCTGCTCGGCTTTCCCTACCTGGTGTTCGCGATCGGGCTGATGGCGATGATGGGGCCGGGCTTGCACAACATCATCCTCGCGCTGGTGCTGAAGGAGTGGGTGTTCACCTGCCGCGTGGTGCGGGGCGAAACGCTCGCCGCGCGCGAACAGGACTATGTCGAGGCAGCCCGCGCGCTCGGCTGCACGCCGCGCCACATCATGCTGCGCGAGATCCTGCCCAACGTGCTGTCGCCGGTGCTGGTGGTGGCCACCTTCCGCATGGCCTACGTGATCATCATGGAGGCGTCGCTGTCGTTCCTCGGCCTCGGCGTGCAGCCGCCGACCGCGAGCTGGGGCTCGATGGTGGCCGACGGGCGCGACTTCCTGGTCGATGCCTGGTGGGTCTCGACGCTGCCGGGCCTGTGCATCCTGGCGCTGGTGCTGTCGATCAACCTCGCGAGCCAGGGCATGCGTGACGCCTTCGACCCGCGGCTGCACCAGTCGTCGTGAGCCCGCCCCTGCTCGCGGTGCGGGGGCTCCGCACCGTCTTTCCCACGAGCCGCGGCAGGCTGGCCGCCGCCGACGGCATCGATTTCGAGATCGCGTCCGGCGAGGCACTCGGCGTGGTCGGCGAAAGCGGCTCCGGCAAGAGCGTGACCTTCCTGTCGGTGCTCGGCCTGGTGCGCCCGCCCGGCCGCATCGAGGCCGGCGAGATCCGGTTCGACGGTCGCGATCTGCGTGACCTCGCGCCCGCCGCGCTGCGCAGGATGCGCGGCGCAGCGATGGCGCTGGCGATGCAGGATGCGCTGTCCGCGCTCAATCCGGCGCTGACGATCGGCACCCAGCTCACCGAGACGCTCGCCGCGCACGCCATCCCGGGCGACGCCCGCGCCGAAGCGGTGCGGCTGCTCGCCCGCGTCGGCATCCCCGACGCGGGCCGGCGGCTTGGCGACTATCCGCACCAGTTCTCGGGCGGCATGCGCCAGCGCGCGATGATCGCGATCGCGCTCGCCGCCCGGCCCCGCCTGCTGGTCGCCGACGAACCGACCACCGCGCTCGATGTCACGATCCGCGCCCAGGTGCTCGACCTGCTCGACGAGCTCCGCGCCGAGGCGCAGCTCGCGGTGGCGATGATCACGCACGATCTCGCCGTGGTCGCCGAACGCTGCCCGCGCGTGCTGGTGATGTATGCCGGCCAGGTGGTCGAGACCGGCCCCACCGCCGAGGTGATCGCCGCTCCCCGCCATCCCTACACGCGCGGCCTGATGCAGAGCCTGCCGCAGCTGGAGGACCCGGATCGCCCGCTCTATCCGATCCCCGGCCAGGTGCCCGACCTGGCCGCGGTCGATGCCGGCTGCCGCTTCCGCAACCGCTGCGCGCTGGCATTGCCTGCCTGCGCCAATCCGATCGCGCTCGCCCCGGTCGGGCCCGGCCGGGCGTCGCGCTGTATCCGTGCGGCGGACGTCGTGCCGTGACGCCGCTGGTCGAAGCGCGGGACCTGGTGAAGCACTTCCGGCTGGGGCACGGCCTTGGCGAGCGGCTGCTCGGCCGGCAGGGCAGAACGGTGCGCGCGGTGGAGGGGGTCGGGCTGTCGGTGGCGCGGGGCGAGACGCTGGGCCTGATCGGCGAAAGCGGCTGCGGCAAGTCGACGCTCGGCCGGCTGCTGTTGCGCCTGGTCGAGCCGAGCTCGGGCAGCATCCGCTTCGACGGCCAGGACATCGCGCGCCTCCCCGATGCGGCGCTGCGCCCGCTGCGGCGGCGCATGCAGATCATCTTCCAGGACCCGTACGCCTCGCTCAATCCGCGCCGTACGGTGCGCGAGATCGTCGCCCTGCCGCTTTCCCTGCACGAGAACCTGCGGGGCGCGGCGGCCGAGGAGCGGGTGGCGGCGATGCTCGACCGGGTGGGGCTCGCGCGCGCGCATCTCGGCCGCTATCCGCACCAGTTCTCCGGCGGCCAGCGCCAGCGCATCGGCATCGCCCGCGCGCTGATCCTCTCGCCCGAGTTCGTGGTCTGCGACGAGCCGGTCTCGGCGCTCGACGTCTCGGTGCAGGCGCAGGTGCTGGCGCTGCTGCGCGAGCTGCGCGACGAGATGGGGCTGTCGCTGCTGTTCATCTCGCACGATCTCGCGGTGGTCGCGCACCTCGCGCGGCGGATCGCGGTGATGTATCTCGGCCGCGTCGTCGAGGAAGGCGGCCGTGACGCGATCATCCGGCGCCCGGCGCACCCCTACACGCAAAGCCTGCTTGCCTCGGTGCCGCGGCTTGCCGGCGCGGCGGCCGCACGGCGCGCCCCGCCGGGCGAGCTGCCCTCGCCGCTGGCGCCGCCGCCCGGCTGCGCCTTCCATCCGCGCTGCCCGTCCGCCGGGCCGCGCTGCCGGCGCGAGGTGCCGCGCCGGGTGGCGCTCGCCGAGGCGGGGCACAGCGCCGCCTGCCACCTGCACGACGGCGGTGTCGGGTGAGCGATCTGGTCGTGCTGCGGGGCGGCCCGTACCAGCGCGGTCTCGGCCAGGCGCGCGCCTGCCCGGAGATGGCAGGGGCGGTGCGCGAGGCGGTGCGCGGGCGCCTTGCCGGGGTGCCGCGCGACGATGCCTTCCTTGCCGCCCAGCACGACGCCACCAGGGCGCTGGCGCCCGAAGCACTGGAGGAGATTCTCGGCATCGCCGAGGGGTTCGGGCTCGCGGCAGGCGAGATTTTCGATTTCCTGCATCTGGGCTGCCTCGCCGACCTTGCCGCCGCGCCTTCCGACCCCGATGGCTGCACCGCCTTCGCGCGCGACGGCGTGGTGGCGAAGAACCGCGACTTCCGCCCCGAGCACGCCCAGCTGCAGCGCATCTTCCTGCACGCCGACCCCGCCTGGCCGGCCGGGCGCGCGGTGTTGTGCGTGGGCTCGCTCGGCGCGCCCGGCGCCTGGTCGTCGGGGATGAACAGCGACGGGTTTGCGCTGGCCGATACCCAGATCGCCACCGCCGACCATGGCCCCGGCCTGCTTCGCTATTTCCTGATGAACCGCCTGCTCGCGCACTGCGGGACGGTTGCCGATGCGCTGGCCGAAATCCGGCTTGTGACACACGCCGGCGGCGGGTCGCTGGTGCTGGCCGACGGCAGCGGCGCCGGGGCGGCGGTGGAACTGCGACATCGAAGACTCGACATCGAGACCGCCTCCGTGGTGGCGCACACCAACCACTACCTGGCGGCCCCCGACCCGATCCGGCCGGTCGCGCATTCCGCCCCGCGGCTGGCAACGCTTCGCGCAGCCCTTGCCGAGGCACCGGCGCGTGATCCGCGCCTGCTGCTTGCGCTGCACGCCCCCGCCGCCTTGTGCCGGCACGCCCCCGACCCCTCGCCGACGCTTGCCGGCGCGGTGTGGGACACGCGCACGCTCACCGCCGCGATCGCGCTCGGCCCGCCCTGCGTCACGCCCTGGCGCTACTTCGCGCATGGCGCCGAAGGATGGCGTGAAACCGACGCACCGGCGTAATGTCCACGCATCGGACATATGCCGATCCGGATCGGGGCGTGATGGCGCAGGGCGAACTTCTGGGCGAGCATGAAAGCATCCGCGCGGTCCGGGCACTGGCCGCGCGGATCGCGGCAAGCCCGGTGCGGCAGGTGCTGATCTATGGCGAGACGGGCACCGGCAAGGGCCTGGTTGCGCGCATGATCCACCGCCTGTCGGTGCGCGAAAAGCGCGCCTTCGTCGATGTGAACTGCGCTGCGATCCCGGCCAGCCTGATGGAAAGCGAGCTGTTCGGCCACGAACGCGGTGCCTTCACCGGCGCGGCCGTGACCAAGCCCGGCCTGATCGAGGCGGCCGACGGCGGCACGCTGTTCCTCGACGAGATCCGCGAGATGGACCCGCAGCTCCAGGCCAAGCTGCTGACGCTGCTCGACACCCAGCGGTTCCGGCGGGTCGGCGCGGTGAAGTCGATCGGCGTCGATGTGCGCTTCGTCGCCGCCACCAACCGCATCCTGCTGTCGGAGGTAACGGCCGGGCGCTTCCGCGACGACCTCTATTGGCGGTTGCAGGTGGTGCCGGTGAACATCCCACCCTTGCGCGCCCGCGGCGATGATGTGCTGCTGCTGGCCGACGCCTTCCTTGCCCATCACGGCGACCGCTGCGGGCGCAGAATCCGCGGCCTGGAGCCGGCCGTGGCGCAGGCGTTCCGCCGCTATTCCTGGCCCGGCAACGTGCGCGAACTGGAGAACCTGATCGAGCGCATCGCGATCCTGGAGGCCGAGGACCAGGTGCTGATGCGCCACCTGCCCGACCGGCTGGTGCGCGAGGTGGAGGGGCGCGCCGCCCCTTCCCTGCCCGGCACCGGCGAGGGGGCAGCGCACCTGCCGCTGCATCTCGGCTTCCATGCGGGTACCGAGGACTTCCAGCGCAGCCTGATCGAGGCCGCGCTGAAGGAAGCCGGCAACCGCCAGGGCCGCGCAGCGCAGCGTCTGCGGCTCTCGCGCCACGCGCTGCGCCACCAGATGCTGAAGCTCGGGATGGCGTGAGCCTCTGCTGGCACGCCGTGTGCACTGCACGAGGCACCATAGCATGTGGACCGAGGCATGACCGAGATCAGCATCCTGTGCCCGACCGGGCATCTTGGCTTCACGCCGCTCGAGCCGGCCTCGTTCCGCGCCGGCTGCGCGTTGAAACCGGACTTCATCATCGCCGACAGCGGCAGCTGCGACATCGGCCCCTATCCGCTTGGCGCCGATGGCCAGGCCAGCCCCGCCGCCTGGCAACGCCACGACCTCGAGGTGATGCTGACCGAGGCGCGCAAGCTCGGCGTGCCGATGATCATCGGCTCGGCCAGCGACACCGGCACCGACCGCGGCGTGCGCCAGTTCGCCGACCTGATCGTCGAGATCGCGCGCGAGCACCGCATGGCGCCGTTCCGGATGGCAACGATCTGCTCCGAGCAGACGCCGGCAGCGATGCAGGCCCGCCTCGGCGCCGGCACCGTCGTGCAGGGGCTCGACGGCCGCGCCGATGCCGACCAGGCGCAGATCGCGCGCACCGACCGCATCGTCGCGGTGATGGGTGCCGAGCCGATCGCCGCCGCCCTGAAGGCGGGTGCCGCGGTGGTGATCGCCGGCCGGGCCAGCGACTGCGCGCTGTTCGCCGCGCCGCTCCTGAACGCCGGCATGTCGCCGGCGACCGCCTACTATGCGGGCAAGCTGATGGAATGCGCCTCGTTCTGCTGCGAGCCCTTCATGGGCAAGGAGAGCATCTTTGGCCGCATCGCGGAGGATGATATCCGCGTGACGGCGATGCATCCCGGCCAGCGCTGCACGCCGGCCTCGCTCGCCTCGCACGCGATGTACGAGCGGCGCGACCCGTTCCGCGAATACGTCGCCTCGGGCTACGTGGACATGACCGGCGTGCGCTACGAACAGCTGGACGAGAAGACCACGCGCGCCAGCGGCGCCCGCTTCGTTCCGTCGGCACGGCCGATGGTGAAGTTGGAAGGGGCGGGCAAGGTGGGCGAGCGGCGGCTCGCGGTCGTCGGCATCCGCGATCCCTACACGATCGAGAACGTCGACAAGGCGATGGCCTGGGCACGCGCGCGGCTTGCCGAGCGGTTCGGCGCGCCGGAGAGCTCCGGCTGGACCGTGTACTACCACGTCTATGGCAGGAACGGCGTGATGGGAGCACTCGATCCCACGCCGCCGGCGCGGCCGCACGAGCTCGGCATCGTGGTCGAGACCGTCTGCCAGGATCCCAGGCGCGCCGAGGAGATCTGCGCGCTGGCCGCGCGCAACCTGTTCTATGCGCGGCTTGCCGAGGTGAAAGGCACCGCGGGCACGGCGGCGCTGATGTCCGACGAGATACTCACCGGCAAGCCCGGCTATGAATGGACGCTGAACCACGTGATGGCGGTTGCCGACGCGACCGAGCTGTTCCGCACCGAGTTCGCAACCGTTGACGGCACCGCGCGCAAGGCGGCCTGACGATGGATGACACGAGGATGCAAAGCACGATGGGCCGCAACCTTCCGACGCTTCGTGATCTCGCCAGCACGATCCGCAGCAAGAACGCGGGCGTCGATCACATCACCTTCGACCTGATCTTCAAGGAGCGCGCGAATTTCGAGCGCGTTCGCGACTCCGGCGTGCTGAGCCCGGAGACGATCGCGCGCCTCTATCGCATCCCGCGCGCGCGCGTGACCGATTTCGTGGTGTTCGAACCGGCGAACGCGATCAAGTTCACGATCCGCCGCGAACGCCCGAGCGGCAGCCCCGGCGAGCACGACGTGTTCGGCGCCCAGCAATACGCGCCGCTGTTCGATGTCGAGGTGCCGCTCGATTGATCCGGCCGGAGCGTGTCGTGAGACCTGTGCGCGGATGCAGCGATGAGG